>NZ_CATKPC010000005.1:0-242389 GCF_949769265.1 Cellulomonas endometrii
GTCGGGGGTGCTGCCGTCACCGCTGCGGTCCCGGGTGCGTCCCGGGGGTCGGGGCCTCCGCGCCGTCGTCGGCTCGGCCGCCCGGTCCTCCGGGGACCGCTGCGGTGACGGCAGCACCCCCGACCGCGCGTCCGGGGCCTCCGTCCGGGGTACCGCCGGCGGCGCGGGTACCAGCCGCACCTCAGCCCGCGCGGCGGCGGCGTCCGGTCGCGCGGCGGCGACCCGCAGTCGGGCGCCCGCGGTGCGCGGTGCCGTCGTCGCCCGGGTCGTGGGGTGTTCGGTGCTCATGGGTCCTCCGTCGCAGCCTGTTCGCACACGGTCCGCGGCCCGGTCTACCGGGAACCACCGGCGCGGGCCAAGCCCCATCCCCGTCGCCTGTGGACGACGACCAGGGTGTCGCCGTCCGGCCGGCCCGACTCGCCCCGGTTCGCCCCGATGCACGTGCGGGACGCCGGCGGGCGGCACACTGGACCCGTGCGCCTCTACCTGCCTGCCACCCTGGACGAGCTCGACGACCTGCTGCAGGGTCGGGCGCCGCTGACCGCGCCCCGCCGGGCCCACGCGGTCACCCCGGCGCTCAGCGCCCTCCTGCCCGAGGAGGACGAGGAGGGCGTGGAGTTCGCCGCGCAGCTGATGGCCGCCGACGACGCCCTGGTCCTGCTCGCCGCCCGCCCGCAGGCGCCGGGCCTGCGCCTGGTCGTCACCGTGGAGGTGCCGGACGCCGCGGTGAGCGAGGGCGCGCCCGAGGGCGCGGAGGGCGTCGACGACGAGGCCGCCAGCCTGGTGACGCTCACCGCGCCGGCCGTGCTGGACGACGTGGTGTGCGCGCACGTGGACGAGCCGGCCGCCCGGGACGAGGTCGCCCGTGCCCTCGACGGCGACGACGCCGCGCTGGACGCCCTGGCCGAGCGCGACCTGCTCTGGTACGACGCCACCGAGCTGGACCGCATCCCGCGCTGACCCGGCGGCCCCGGCGGCGCGTCAGTCGATGAGCGGGTCCAGCACCTGCAGCGCCGCCCCGTGCAGCCGGCCGTTCGACACCAGCGCCGACCCGCCGAACGGGCCGTCGACGCCCTGCACCGACGTGAACCGCCCGCCGGCCTCGGTGACGATCGGCACGAGCGCGGCCATGTCGTGCAGGGCGAGCTCGGGCTCGGCGGACAGGTCCACGGCGCCCTCGGCGACGAGCACGTGCGACCAGAAGTCGCCGTACCCGCGCGTGCGCCACACCCTGCGCGTGAGGTCGAGGAACCGGTCGAGCCGGCCCTGCTCCTCCCAGCCGCTCAGGCTGGAGTAGGACAGCGACGCGTCCTGCAGCCGCCCGACCTCGGAGACCTGCAGGCGGGTCGCTGCGGCGAGCGACCGGCCGGTCCACGCCCCGGAGCCCTGGGCGGCCCACCAGCGCCGCCCGAGCGCCGGTGCGCTCACGAGGCCCACGACCACCTCGTCGCCGTCCAGGAGCGCGATCAGGGTGGCCCACACGGGGACGCCCCGCACGAAGTTCTTGGTGCCGTCGATCGGGTCCACGACCCAGCGGCGGGGGCCGTGGCCGGTGTCCGGCATCTCCTCGCCGTGCACCGCGTCGCGCGGTCGGGTGCGGGAGAGCTGCGTGCGGATGAGCTCCTCGGCGGCGCGGTCGGCGTCGGAGACCGGCGTCAGGTCGGGCTTGGTCTCCACCCGGAGGTCCTGCGCCTTGAACCGCGACATGGTGAGCCCGTCCACCTGGTCGGCGATCACGTGGGCGAGGCGCAGGTCGTCGTCGTACCGGGTCATGGCCTCAACCTATCCGGGCGCCGAGGGTGCCCGGGCCGGTCCCGCGCGGGTGGGGCGGCCCTCCCCGGGCTCAGTCCGCGGCGCCGGACCGGCTCACCAGCAGCCGCCGGAACGAGTCGACCCGCGCCGTGCGGGCGTCCTTCGTCTCCTCGTCCGGGGCCGCGGCGACCCAGTCGTCCAGGGCGCAGTCGGGGGCGTCGTCGGCGTGCGTGCAGCCGCGGGGGCACTCCTCGGCGACGGCGGCGAGGTCGGCGAACGCCCCGAGCAGGTGGTTCGGGTCGACGTGCGCCAGCCCGAACGACCGCACGCCCGGGGTGTCGATGATCCAGGTGCCGGCCGGCCCGGGCACGCGGAGCGCCACGGCGGAGGTGGAGGTGTGGCGGCCGCGGCCGGTGACGTCGTTCACCACGCCCGTCGCCCGGAACGCGTCGGGCACGATCGCGTTGACCAGGGTCGACTTCCCGACGCCGGAGTGGCCCACCAGCACCGAGGTCCGCCCCGCGAGGGCGTCGCGGAGGGCGTCGAGGCCGTCGATCTCCTCCGGCCGCTCGCCCGTGCCGTGGGCGACGCCGTCGTGGGCCCAGCGCGTCACGACGACCCGCACGCCGATGGGCTCGTACATCTCCCGGAGGGTGGCGGGGTCGGCCAGGTCCGCCTTCGTCAGCGCGAGCAGCACGTCCATGCCGGCGTCGTACGCCGCGACGACGCACCGGTCGATCATCCGGGTGCGGGGCTCCGGGTCGGCCAGCGCCGTGACGACGACGAGCTGCTCGGCGTTGGCGACGATGACGCGCTCGACGGGGTCGGTGTCGTCGGCGGTGCGGCGCAGCACGGTCGACCGGTCCCGGATGCGCACGATGCGCGACAGCGACCCGGCCGACCCCGACGTGTCGCCCACGAGGTCCACGCGGTCGCCCGGCACGACCCGCTCGCGCCCGAGCTCGCGGGCCTTCATCGCGGTCGCGACCCGCTCGTCCGGCCCGTCCGGGTCGACCAGGACGGTGTACCGGCCGCGGTCGACGCCGGTGACCAGGGCCTCCTCCGCGTCGGCGTGCTCCGGGCGGGTCTTGGTGCGGGGACGCGAGCCGCGGCGGGTCGGCCGGACCCGGATGTCGGACTCGTCGAGCGACCGGCGCGCCACGCTCAGCGCTCCCCGCGGGCGGCGTGCGGGCGGGCGCCGGCGCTCACGCGAGCATCCCGTCCCACAGCCCGACGAAGTCGGGGATGGTCTTGGCGGTCGTCGCGACGTCCTCGACCAGCACGCCCGGCACCGCGAGCCCGAGCAGCGCGCCGAACGTCGCCATCCGGTGGTCCGCGTACGTGCGGACGGTGCCGCCGTGCAGGGGGCGCGGCGTGATGACCAGGCCGTCCGCGGTCTGCTCGGCCTGCCCGCCCAGCCGCGTGATCTCCGCGGACAGCGCCGCGAGCCGGTCGGTCTCGTGCCCCCGCAGGTGTGCGATGCCGCGCAGGCGGGTGGGGGAGTCGCCGAGCGCGGCCACCGCGGCGATGGTCGGGGCGATCTCCCCGGCCGCGCGCAGGTCCAGGTCGACCCCGCGGACCGCGCCGCCGCCGGTGACGGCCAGCACGTCGCCGTCGAGGCGGGTGGTGGCCCCCATCCGCTCGAGGATCCCGGGCAGCAGGCCCCCGGGCTGCGTGGTGCTCGCCGGCCACCCCGGGACCCGCACCGTCCCGCCGGCCACCAGGGCCGCGCAGAGGAAGGGCGCCGCGTTCGAGAGGTCCGGCTCCACGCGCACGTCCCGCGCGCGGACCGGCCCGGGCTCGACGTGCCAGATCTCGGGCCGGGAGTCGTCGACGACCACGCCGGCGGCGCGCAGCACGGCGACGGTCATCTCGATGTGCGGCAGGCTCGGCAGCGTCGGCCCGGTGTGCCGGACCGTCAGCCCCTGGTCGAACCGCGCGGCCGCGAGCAGCAGCCCCGACACGAACTGGGAGGACGCGGACGCGTCGACGTCGACGTTGCCGCCGCGGACGGCGCCCGTGCCGGCGACCGTGAACGGGAGGAAGCCGGGCTCGCCGTGCTCCTCGACGCCGACGCCGAGCGCGCGCAGCGCCCGCAGCACGGGACCCATCGGCCGGACCCGGGCGCCGGCGTCTCCGTCGAACCGCACCGGTCCGTCGGCCAGCGCCGCGACCGCGGGCAGGAACCGCATGACCGTCCCCGCGAGACCGCAGTCGACCGTCCGCGGCCCGCGGATCGTCCCCGGCGTGACCAGCCAGTCGCCCGGCGCGGCCGGGTCGTCCTCGATGCCGGTGCCGAGGTCGCGCAGCGCCTGCGCCATGAGCAGCGTGTCCCGCGACCGCAGCGCCCCGCGCAGCCGGCCCGGTCCGTCCGCCAGGGCGGCCAGGACGAGGTAGCGGTTGGTGAGCGACTTCGACCCGGGCACCTCGACGGTCGCGTCCAGCGGGCCGCGCGCGGTCGGGGCGGCCCAGTCGGGGGCGGCGGCAGCGGCGGCCGCGCTCGGCGAGGCGTCGACGTCGGGGCGGGAGCTCATGCGGCCAGGTTATCGGCCCCGCCCGGCACGCCCTCGCCGGTGTCCGGGGCGCGGGGCGCGCCGGGCGCGGCGACCGGGGCGGGCAGGCGACTCAGCGAGCGGCGGCCTTCCGGTCGCGCTTCGCCGCCGCCTTCTGGGCCGAGGCGAGCCGCTGGGCCGCGGCCTGCTTCTGCGCCGCCGCGGCCTTCTGCGCCGCCTTCGTCGTGACGGCCTTCTTCACCGCCGCCTGCTGGGCGACCACGGCCTTCTTCGCGCCCGCCGACGTCTTCCCGGCGGCGGCGGTCGCCGCGGCGGCGGCCACCTTCGCGGTCGTGGCGCGGGTCGCGCGGGCGTGCTCGACGCGCCACCGCATGCCCGGCCGGCCGGCCGTGTCGGCGGCGACGATGAGCGCGGCGCCGCTGAGGGAGAGCCCCCGCAGGAACCGGGACTTGCGCTCCTTCTTCTCCTGCTCGCTCAGGTGCCCCCGCTCGGAGCGGGACGCCGGGGCGTCCGCGGCGGCCAGCGGCAGCGTCAGCGCGGCGAGCGTCAGGGCGGCGGCGCGGGGCGCGCGGCCGGTGGCGAGCATGAGGGCCGCGAAGGCGGTGGCGCCGCCGTGCACCCGCACCACCGTGCTCAGCTGGCGGTCCGACGGGTGGCGGTACGCGTCGAGCGCCCCGCCGAGCGCCCCCGCGGGGACCACGGACGTGAGCCGGTCGACGGCGCCGCGCGCGACGGCGACGTGCTCGGCGGGTCGGCGCAGGGCGTCGACCCCCTCGCTGAGGAACCACGACGCGAACAGCGGTCGGGCGATGCGGCGCAGCAGCATGACGTCCTCCTCCGGGGCACCCGCGACGCACGGACGCCTGCGGCTCAAACTAGTGGTCCGCGAACCTGTGCGCCGCCCGGGAATGGACCGGGTCGGCGGTGGCGTTGTGCAGGCCATGACCTGTTCCACCCTGGAGCGCCCCGTGGCGTGGCCCTCGACCGGCACCCCGGAGGGTGCCGTCGCCGTGCTCCCCGCGCCGCGCGACACCGGCGGCACCCCGCCGCGCGGACTAGGCTTCGCCGTGATGAGCGAGGACACCACACGCGCCCCCGAGTCCGAGGACGACGCGGCGCGCAGCGAGCGGTTCGAGGCCGAGGCGCTGGTCTACCTGGACCAGCTCTACGGCGCCGCCCTGCGCATGACCCGGAACCCGTCGGACGCCGAGGACCTGGTCCAGGAGACGTTCGCCAAGGCGTTCGCCGCCTTCCACCAGTACCGCCCGGGGACGAACCTCAAGGCGTGGCTGTACCGGATCCTGACGAACACCTTCATCAACACCTACCGCAAGAAGCAGCGCGAGCCGCAGCAGTCCCGGGCCGACGAGATCGAGGACTGGCAGATCGCGCGCGCGGAGTCGCACACCTCGACGGGGCTGCGCTCCGCCGAGGCCGAGGCGCTCGACCACCTGCCGGACTCCGACGTGAAGGACGCGCTGCAGCGCCTTCCCGAGGAGTTCCGGATCGCGGTGTACCTCGCGGACGTCGAGGGCTTCGCCTACAAGGAGATCGCCGAGATCATGGGCACCCCGATCGGGACGGTGATGTCCCGGCTGCACCGCGGGAGGGGCCAGCTGCGCGACATGCTGGCCGACTACGCCCGCGGCCGGGGGCTCGTGGCATCGGCCCCGGCCGAGGGCACGGCCGGTACGGGATCGTCGAGGAGGGCACGATGACGGGCTGGGACGCTGCGGGAGCGACGCCGGCGAAGGACGCGTCCGAGGGCTGCGGCCCGGACTGCGAGCAGGCGCTCGGCCGGCTGTTCGCCTACGTGGACCACGAGCTGGAGCCGGTCGACGCCGACCGGGTCCGCGCGCACATCGAGGACTGCCGGCCCTGCCTGGACGAGATGGCGGTCGACACGATGCTCAAGGAGCTCGTGAAGCGGTCCTGCCACGAGCAGGCGCCGGAGGAGCTCCGCGTCAAGATCCACGCGCGGCTCACGACGCTGAAGGTCACCCGCACCACCACGCTGTAGGTCGCGGGGACGACGAAGGGCCCGGTGCGATGCACCGGGCCCTCGTGCTGTGTGCGGCAGTGCCGTCCGACGCTCAGGCGTTGGGGCGCTTGCCGTGGTTGGCCGAGCTCCCGGCGCGGGAACGGCGCTTGCGACCACGCTTGCTCATCGATCTCTCCCTGGTCTGGCGTGCCGGCGACGTGCTGCCCGCCGGCGGGGTGACCCCCCATGATCCCACATCCGGCGGCCCGCTCCGGACGGGCGGGCGCCGGACGGGTCGCCGCCGGCCGCACCCGGTGCGCGCGGACCGTTCAAGGACGGGGGCGTTCCCGCCGATGGGGAGAGGGTGAGCGACCAGCCGCAGTCCGTCGTCCCCCTCCTGCACGCCCTGGCCCAGGCGGGCGGGTCCGACCTGCACGTCAAGGTCGGCTCGGAGCCCCGCGTGCGCGTCGACGGGCGCCTGCGCCGGCTCCAGGTGCCGTCCCTGACGCCGCGGGACACCGAGCACATGCTGGGGGAGGTGCTCCCGGACGACCTGACCGAGACGTTCGTGCGGACCCACGAGGCCGACTTCGCGTTCTCGCTGTCCGGCGTCGGCCGGTTCCGGGTGAACGCCTACCAGGCGCGCGGCACCTACGGCATGGTGTTCCGCCTGGTCGCGATGGGCGCGCAGTCGCTGTCGGAGCTCGGGCTGCCGCCGGTCCTCGGCGAGCTGGCCCTGGAGCCGCGCGGCCTCGTGCTGGTCACGGGCCCGACCGGTTCGGGCAAGACGACCACGCTCGCGTCGATGATCGACCTGATCAACACCACGCGTGAGGCCAACATCGTCACGATCGAGGACCCGATCGAGGTCCTGCACCCGGACAAGCGCGGCATCGTGTCGCAGCGGGAGATCCGGCAGGACACCGCGGACTTCACCGTCGCGCTGCGCGCCGCGATGCGCCAGGACCCGGACGTGATCTTCGTCGGCGAGATGCGCGACGTCGAGACGGTCCGGGCCGCGCTGTCCGCCGCCGAGACCGGCCACCTGGTGCTGTCGACCCTGCACACGATCGACGCCGCGGAGTCCGTGAACCGCATCGTCGACTTCTTCCCCCCGCACGAGCAGCAGCAGATCCGCGTCGCGCTCGCCCAAGCGCTGCGGGGCATCGTGTCGCAGCGGCTCGCCCGGCGGGCCGACGGGCAGGGACGCACCGCGGTGGTCGAGGTGCTGGTCAACACGGGGCGGACCGCCGAGGCGATCGTCGACCCGGCGGACAGCGAGCCGCTGCTCGACCTGATCCGCCAGGGCGACTACTACCAGATGCAGACGTTCGACCAGCACCTCGTTCGGCTCGTCGCGGAGGGCGTCGTGACGTACGACGAGGCGCTGGCCGTCGCGACCAACCCCCAGGACCTCACCGTCGAGCTGCGCTCCGTCGGCCTGATCGCCTGACGCCGCGTCCGCCCTTGTGCGGACGGGTCCCGCGGGATAGCGTCGCAGGACGCGATATATCTCGACGAAGGAGTCGTCATGGCCACGGAGTCCTGGGTCGTCATCGGCCAGCAGATCATCGAGGTCGAGGACGTGCGCTCGCTGCGGGTCCAGGTCAACGGCGGCCGGGTCGACGTCGTGGCGCACGAGGACCCCGCGGTGACGACGGCGCGGATCGAGGTGCACCGGGTCGACGGCCTGCCGCTGGAGGTGACGTTCGCCGACGGCGCGCTGTGGGCGGGCGTCCGCTCCGTCACGGGGCTCGACGGGTTCCTCGACCGCCTGCGCGGGCCCAGCCAGCGCGACCGCGTCGACGTCCACATCGCGGTGCCCCGGCACGTCGTCGCGTCGCTCTCGTCGGTGAACGCGGACCTGCTGGTCGCGGGCCTGCAGCAGGACGCCACGGTCTCGACCGTCGGGGGCGCGGTCGTGGTCGACGGCACGCGCGGCGCCCTGTCCGTGAAGAGCGTGTCGTCCGCGGTCGTGGTGCGGGACCACGCGGGTGACCTGTCGGCGGGAACCGTCTCCGGCGCCGTCACCGCGGCGGGCGGCCTGTCGCGGGTCAGCGTGAGCACCGTGTCCGGCGAGGTCACGCTCGACTGCCTCGCCGCGAGCTCCGTGTGCCACGTCCGGACGGTCTCCGGCGACGTCGCCGTCCGGCTGCCGGCCGGGCACGGCGTCGGCATCGAGGCCCGCAGCGTCTCCGGCCGGGTCGTGCTCGACGGCGTCGAGCGCGGTGACCGGCGCCCGGGCCGCACCAGCGTGGATCTGCGGGACCCGCAGGCCACGTGCTTCGTGTACTCCCAGACCGTGTCGGGGCACCTCACGGTGCTGCACGGCGCGCCGCTGGCCGCGGCCGCCGGGGACGACGCGCAGGGCGGCGCGGGCGCAGGGATCTGATGGCGGTCTTCGCGCACGGGCAGCTGCGGCTCTACCTGCTGTCCCTGCTCGAGGCGGGTCCGCGGCACGGGTACGAGCTGATCACAGCCCTGTCCGACCGGTTCGGCGGCATGTACCGGCCCAGTGCCGGCACCGTGTACCCGCGGCTCGCCCGGCTGGAGGAGGAGGGCCTCGTCGAGCGGACCGAGTCGGGCCGCAAGACGCTCTACGCGCTGACCGAGCGGGGGCGGGCCGAGGTCGAGTCGCACCGCGGGGACCTCGCGGACCTCGAGCACGAGCTCGCCGTGACGGTGCGGGACCTCGCGGCCCGGGTGCGGGCGGACGTCGCCGGGTCGATGGCCGGGATGCGCGCGGACGTGGCGGCCGCGGCGCAGCAGGCGCGGGCGGCGGCGGTGCAGCCGGGCCGGGAGCGTCGCGGGGCTGCGGCCGCGGACGCCGACGTGCCGGGGCAGCCCGACCACGCCCGGCGACGGGCGGGTGCGGACGCGCGGGTAGCCGGCGCGGACGCGCGGGCGGCCGGCGCGGACGCGCGGCGGGAGGCGCGCGCCCGGCGGTCGGCGGTCGAGGCCGAGCTCGTGACGTTCCGCGCCGAGGTCCGCGCCCTGGTGCGGGCGTCCGAGGCGCAGGGCGGTCCGTCGACGCTCACCGTCGACACCGTCCGGACGGTCCTGGCCAGCGCCCGCGCCGCGATCGCGTCGACCCTGCGCTGAGCGCCCGGCGCCGCCCGGCCCGTCAGACCACGTCCTCCGGCAGGCCGAGCCAGGCGTTCCAGTGCGAGTGCAGGACCAGCCACGCCATCAGGCCGTAGCCCGCCTGGCCCGGTAGGGCGCCGTCGCCGGCGGCGAGGTCGGCCAGCCACTGCTCGTGCCCGGCCAGCGGGGTGAACGTGTCGACGTACGGCACCCGGCGGCGCGTCGTCACGTCCGCGAACGCGGCGGACAGGTCGGCGAGCGTCGTGGCCTCGACGCCCGCGCCCGGGGGCGGGCCGACGACGAAGGCGGGCATCCGGCGCTGCTCGGCCGCGTCGAGGATGTTCGCGAGGTTGAGCCGGCTGCGGGCCAGCGACAGGCCGGCCTGGGCGTCCGCGCGGCCCAGGGCCACGACGAGGCGCGTATCGGCGTCGGGGGAGGACCGGCGGGCGACCTCCTCGTCCCAGCGGGCGGAGAGCCCGGAGGTCGTCTCGCCCGGGACGGCGAGCGTGAGCACCGTGGGCGGCACCGGCGTCGTCGTGCGGGCGGCGACCCGGCCGACCCAGCCCAGCGCGCGGGGGTCACCGGCTCCCGCGGCCAGCTCGTCCCCGACCACCACCAGGCGCAGCGCCTGCTCGCCCACCCCGGACCCCCGACCCTCGCTCGACCACCGGCGCCCCGCGGGACGCGGGGACGGAGTGACCCGGTGTCGCGGCGGCCGGGCGGGATCCGCCTGACCGCCGCGCACCCGCCTGCCGTCGTCGAGCGGGCAGAACGCGTCCCCTGACGGGGTCGGGAGGGGACGTCTTCTGCCCGCTCGGCGGAGGTGTGGCCGGGGTGGGAGCGGGGCGGGGTCAGCGGAGGTAGGCGTCGGTGGAGTCTGTCCAGTCGTGGCGGGGCGCCGGCGGCGAGCGGTGCCCGAGGCCGTCGTGGCGCACCCAGTCGTACAGGCGGGCGGCCAGCCACACGGTGAGGGTGAGGAGCGCGAGGGCGAGGATCAGAGTGAACATGGCAGAAATCCTGCCGGTGTCGAAGTCGCGCCACGAGTGGCAGGACAGTCGTCTCCCATCGACATCCCGCCAGTTCCGTGGGAGGCTCGCCGCATGCTGCAGCGTGTCGCCGCCATCGCGGTCAACGGCGTGTCCGCCTTCGAGCTCGGCCTGGTCTGCGAGGTGTTCGGCATCGACCGCTCGGACACCGGCGGCCCGACGTTCGACTTCACGCTGTGCACCCCCGAGCCGGGGCGGGTGGCCATGGAGCCCGGGCTCGCCGTCGAGGTGACGGCCGGCCTGGACGTCGCCGCCGACGCGGACCTCGTGGTGTTCCTGCCGTACAAGGCGCCCTACACGCTGCCCGTGGAGGCGCGGGACGCCCTGCGCGCGGCGCACGACCGCGGCGCGTGGGTGATGAGCATCTGCTCGGGCACGTTCGCGCTGGGCGAGGCCGGCCTGCTCGACGGCCGGCGCTGCACCACGCACTGGATGTACGCCGACGACCTGCAGCGCCGCTACCCGACGGCCCAGGTCGACCCCGCCGTGCTCTACGTCGAGGACCGCGGGGTGATCAGCAGCGCCGGGACGGCCGCGGGCATCGACGCGTGCCTGCACCTGGTGCGCCGGGAGCTCGGGGCGCAGCAGGCCGCCGCCGTCGCCCGCCGGATGGTCGTGCCGCCGCACCGCGACGGCGGTCAGGCGCAGTACGTCGACACGCCGCTGCCGTGCGACGCCGACACGCTGGCCCCGCTGCTCGCGTGGATGACCGAGCACCTGGACGAGGAGCTCACCGTGCCGGACCTGGCCGCGCGCGCCCTGATGTCCGAGCGGACGTTCGCGCGCCGGTTCCGCGCCGAGACGGGGACGACCCCCGCCGCCTGGGTCACCCGGCAGCGGCTGGTCCGCGCGCAGGAGATGCTGGAGCGGACGTCCGTGGGCGTCGACGAGATCGCCCGGGCCAGCGGCTTCGGCAGCGCCGCCATCCTCCGGCACCACTTCTCCCGCGTGCTCGGCACCAACCCCCAGGCGTACCGCCGGCAGTTCGCGTGCACCGACGAGGCGCAGGAGGCGGCGGCCGCGTCCGTCGCCTGACGCAGCCCCACCGACGCGCACGACGCGCGAGAGGCCGGCCACCCCCGCGGGGTGACCGGCCTCTCGTCAGCGGCGGCTCAGCGCTCGAACGCCTGCCGCAGGAGCTCGGCCTGCTCGGCCTGGTGCGCCTTGGCGGACCCGGCGGCCGTGGACGCCGATGCCGGGCGGGACACCGCGCGGACCGGGGCGCCGACGACCTGGGGCAGCGCGAGCGAGACGTACGCCCACGGCCCCTGGTTGCGCGGCTCGTCCTGCACCCACACCAGCTCGGCCCCGTCGAACGGCGCGAGCGCGGAGCGCAGGCCCTCGTGGTCCAGCGGGTAGAGCTGCTCGAACCGGACGATCGCGGTCCGGTCGTCGCCGAGCTTCTCGCGCTGCGCGACGAGGTCCCAGTAGACCTTCCCGGAGCAGAGCAGCACCCGGTCGACCCGCCCGGCGTTCTCCGCGGCGACGGCGTCGCCGATGACCGGCCGGAACGTGCCCGACGTGAAGTCCCCCACCGCCGAGGCAGCGGCCTTGAGGCGCAGCATCGACTTCGGGGTGAACACCACCATCGGGCGGCGCGGGCGCGCGTACGCCTGGCGGCGCAGCAGGTGGAAGTACGACGCGGGCGTCGTCGGCTGCGCGACCGTCAGGTTGCCCTCGGCGCACATCTGCAGGAACCGCTCGATCCGCGCCGACGAGTGGTCCGGCCCCTGGCCCTCGTAGCCGTGGGGGAGCAGCAGCACGACGGACGAGTGCTGGCCCCACTTCTGCTCGGCGGAGGAGATGAACTCGTCGATGACGGTCTGCGCGCCGTTGACGAAGTCGCCGAACTGCGCCTCCCACAGCACCAGGGCGTCGGGCCGCTCCACGGAGTAGCCGTACTCGAAGCCCAGGGCGGCGTACTCGGACAGGGACGAGTCGTAGATCCAGAACTTGGCCTGGTCCGCCGACAGGTACAGCAGCGGCGTCCACTCCGCGCCGGTCTCGCGGTCGTGCAGGACGGCGTGCCGCTGCACGAACGTGCCCCGGCGGGAGTCCTGGCCGGCGAGGCGCACCGGGGTGCCCTCGATCAGCAGGGAGCCGAACGCGAGGATCTCGCCGAAGCCCCAGTCGATGTTGCCCTCGCGGGACATCTGCTCCCGCTTGGCCAGCAGCTGGGCGAGCTTCGGGTGGATCGTGAAGCCCTCCGGCGCGCGCACGTGCGCGGCGCCGATCCGCTCGAGGACCTTGGCGGGCGCGGCGGTCTGCCAGCCGATGATGACGCCGGCGTCCTCGCGCTGGGACTCCGGGCGCTCCAGGCCGGCCACCGGCTCCGCGTCGGGCGACGGCGGCGTCCAGCCCTCCTCCCGGGTCTCGGCGAACACCCGCTCGAGCTGCGCCTGGTAGTCGCGCAGCACGTGCTCGGCCTCCTCCAGCGTGATGTCCCCGCGGGACACCAGCGCCTCGGTGTAGAGCTTGCGCACCGACCGCTTCGCCTCGATGAGGTTGTACATCAGCGGCTGCGTCATCGAGGGGTCGTCGCCCTCGTTGTGGCCGCGGCGGCGGTAGCAGACCATGTCGATGATGACGTCGCGGTCGAACTGCTCGCGGTACTCGAACGCGAGCTCGGCGACCCGGACGCACGCCTCGGGGTCGTCGCCGTTGACGTGGAACACCGGGACCTGCAGGCCCTTGGCGACGTCGGTGGCGTACTGCGAGGACCGCGAGGACGACGGGCCGGTGGTGAAGCCGACCTGGTTGTTGATGACGACGTGGATCGTGCCGCCGGTGCGGTAGCCGCGCAGCTGCGCGAGGTTGAGCGTCTCGAACACCACGCCCTGGCCCGCGAACGCCGCGTCGCCGTGGATGAGGATCGGCAGCACGGAGAAGCCGTCCCCGCCGAGGTCGATCCGGTCCTGCTTGGCCCGGACGATGCCCTCGAGCACCGGGTCGACGGCCTCCAGGTGCGACGGGTTCGCCGCGAGGTACACCCGGGTGCTGGCGCCCGACTCGGCGTGGAACACGCCCTCGGTGCCCAGGTGGTACTTCACGTCGCCGGAGCCCTGCACCGACTTCGGGTCCTGGTTGCCCTCGAACTCGCTGAAGATCTGGCCGTAGGACTTGCCGGCGATGTTCGCCAGCACGTTGAGCCGCCCGCGGTGCGCCATGCCGATGGCGACCTCGTCGAGCCCGCCCTCGGCCGCCCGGGACAGGATCGCGTCCAGCAGCGGGATGACGGACTCGCCGCCCTCCAGGGAGAACCGCTTCTGCCCGACGTACTTGGTCTGCAGGAAGGTCTCGAACGCCTCGGCGGCGTTCAGCCGGCGCAGGATGCGCAGCTGGTCCTCGCGCGGGGTCGGCGCGTAGCCGGCCTCCAGGCGCTCCTGCAGCCACCGCCGCTGGCGGGGGTCCTGCAGGTGCATGTACTCGACGCCCGTGGTGCGGCAGTAGGAGTCGCGCAGCAGCGCGAGCACCTGACGCAGCGTGGCGCGCGGCTTGCCCGTGAACCCGCCGGTCGGGAAGGTGCGGTCCAGGTCCCACAGGGACAGGCCGTGCGTCTGGACGTCGAGGTCCGGGTGCTTGCGCAGGCGGTAGGCCAGCGGGTCGGTGTCGGCCATGAGGTGGCCGCGCGACCGGTAGGCGTGGATGAGCTCGGCGATCCGGGCCGGCTTGATGGCCTCGGCGTCCGGGTCGGCGGCCTCCTTGACCCAGCGGATCGGCTCGTAGGGCACGCGCAGGGACGCGAACACCCGGTCGTAGAAGCCGTCCTCGCCGAGCAGCTTGCGGTGCAGGATGCGCAGGAAGTCGCCGGACTGGGCGCCCTGGATGATGCGGTGGTCGTAGGTCGACGTCACCGTCAGGACCTTGGACACGCCCATCTTGTTGAGCTGCTCGTCGGACGTGCCCTGGAACTCGGCGGGGTAGTCCATCGCGCCGACGCCGATGATCGTGCCCTGCCCCTGCATGAGGCGCGGCACGGAGTGCACCGTGCCGATCGTGCCGGGGTTGGTCAGCGACAGCGTGGTGCCCGCGAAGTCGTCGACGCCGAGCTTGCCGCCGCGGGCGCGCCGCACGACGTCCTCGTACGCGTTCCAGAACTGCGCGAAGTCGAGCGTCTCGGCCTGCTTGATGCTCGGGACGAGCAGCTGACGGGTGCCGTCGGGCTTCGCGAGGTCGATCGCGAGGCCGAGGTTCACGTGCGCGGGCGTCAGGACACCCGGCTTGCCGTCGACCAGCGTGTAGGAGCTGTTCATGGCCGGCATCTCGCCGACCGCCTCGACCAGCGCGAAGCCGATGAGGTGCGTGAACGACACCTTGCCGCCCCGGCCGCGGGCCAGGTGGTTGTTGATGACGATCCGGTTGTCCACCAGGAGCTTCGCCGGGATGGCGCGCACCGACGTCGCCGTCGGCACCTCCAGGCTCGCCTCCATGTTGACGACCACGCGGGCGCTGGGGCCGCGCAGGCGCTGCACCTCGTCGGACGCCTCGGGGGCGGCCTGCTCGGCCTCGCGCGCCGCCTTCGCCGCGGGGGCGTAGGGGGCGGTCGCCGGCTGCGCGGTCGCGACCGGGGAGGTCGCCGGCGTCGGCTCGGGGTCGCGCGGCGCGTCCTGGACCTTCGGCCGCTCGGCGGTCGGCGCGGGGGCCGGCGGGACCGGGGCGCCGTCGCCGGTGTGCGCCGGGCGGGCGGGGCTCGGCTGGGCGACGGTGCCCGGGCGCTCCCCGGCCGGCGCGCCCTGCAGGGCCGCGGCGGGGGGCGGGGGCGCCGGCGGAGTCGCGGGCGGGGGAGGGGCCGGCGCGGGGGGGGCGGCGGGCCGGGCGGGGGCCGCCGGCGGGGCCGCCGGTGCCGCGGCACCGTTGCTCCGCGCGCCGTCCGTCGGCTCCGCGCCACCCGGCGCGCCGGACGTCGTCGAGGCGGGCGCCGAGGGGCGGTAGCCCTCGAAGAAGTCCCACCACGCGGGGTCCACCGCGGTCTTGTCCTGGAGGTACTGCTCGTACAGCTCGTCCACCAACCACGTGTTCGCGCCGAAGTCGGCACGGTTCACGTCTGGCTCCGCATGCTGGGACACGCGAGGATCGCCCACTTCCTCCGCGGTCACGGACCGCGTCTTCGCCGGATCTGTTCGTGGACAACCCTACGTCCTGACCCGGCGTCATCTCCTCTCGGGAGGTGCGGCGCGCGGAGGGTTCACACGCTCGTCACACGGCGGGTCGGCTGGGGGTGTCCGCCGCCCCATGGATGCGTCCGCGGGGGTTCTGGCGCAGGTCAACTCGGTCATGGCGGGGTCGGGAGCGGCGCCGACCCGGCCTCTCCCTCGACGTCAGCGGAGACGCGCGCGCCCCCGCCACCCGGCGCGGCGGCACGGGGGACGGGGGCGCGGGCGGTGCCGCCCGCGCTCAGGTGATGTCGCGGCGCAGCGTGGTGAGCCGGCCGAGCAGCGCCAGGACGAGCGCGTAGCCGACGAGCACCAGGGCGCCCGCCACCGGGCCGAGGATGTCGCCCGAGCCCGTCGCCGAGTAGAACGACCCGCCGCTGATCGCCTCGCCCGCCGCACCCGGCAGGAACCGCCCGATGCCCGCGGTCGCGTCGTTGAGCGTGAGCACCAGCCGCAGGATCGGCTCGACGAACTGGGTGAACGCCAGCACCACGACGATCGCCACGACCTGGTTCGGCATCGCGAACCCGAGCCCGACGCCGACCATGCACCACACGGTGAGGGCCAGCGCTGTCCGGGCGATGATCGCCCACACGCCTCCGTCGTCCAGCAGGGTCGGTGCGTCGGTGAACGCGAACGCCGCGACGCCGGCACCGACGGTCGCGAGCATGCCGAGCACGCCGTAGAGCAGGCCCATCGGGAGCCCCGCGAGGAGCTTGCCGGCCACGAACCGGTTCCGGTCGGGCTGCGCGAGCAGCGTGGGGGTCAGGGTGCGGTGCCGGAACTCGGCGGTCACCGACAGCACGCCCACCAGCAGCGGCAGCGCGTACCCGAACGACGCGGGCAGCGTGTAGACCGCCGTGGCGACGGCCTCGGGGTCCATCGCGACCGGTTCGCCGCTCGCGCCGCTGACGTCCGCGCCGTCGAAGGTGAACGCGAACGCGAGCATCCCGCCGATGAACGCCATGTAGACGACCATCACGATGAGCAGGACCCACCAGGTGCGGGTGGTGATGATCTTCCGGTACTCGGAGACGAGGGTGTCCTTCATCGCGCACCTCCGGCGGCGGTCGGGGCGGCGGCGGCGGTGTGCGCGCCCGAGGGGCGCCGGTGGCGGGCGCGGTGAGGCGGAGGAACACGTCCTCGAGGCCGACCTCGTGCGTGGCCAGCTCGTGCAGCTCGAGGCCGGCGGCGAACGCCGCGTGGCCGACCGTGGCGACGTCGGTGCCGACGAGCTCCGCCCGGCCCGGGACGGCGGCGGCCCCGTCCCGGACCTGCCAGCCGGCCCGCGCGACGAGGGCGTCGAGCGCGGCGGCGTCCGGCGAGGCGACGCGGACGCGCGGCTCCGCGAGCCGGCCGAGCTCCTCGAGGGTGGAGGCGTGCACCAGCCGGCCGCCCGCGATGATCACGACGTCGTCGACGGTCTGCTGCACCTCCGACAGGACGTGGGAGGACACGAGCACCGTGCGGCCCTGCGCGGCGAGCGCCCGCAGCAGGTCGCGCAGCCAGCGGATGCCCTCGGGGTCGAGGCCGTTCGCCGGCTCGTCCAGCAGCAGGACCGGCGGGTCGCCCAGGAGGGTGGTCGCGAGGGCGAGCCGCTGGCGCATGCCGAGCGAGAACCCGCCGACCCGCCGGCGGGAGGCCGCGCCGAGGCCGACCAGCTCCAGGACCTCGGCGGCGCGGGCGTCCGGCACCCCGGCGTGCGGCGCGTACACCCGCAGGTGGTCCAGGGCGGTGCGCCCGGGGTGGAAGTCGGCGGCCTCGAGGGCGGCGCCGACGGTGCGCATCGGGCGGTCGAGCTCGGTGTACCGGCGGCCCCCGATGGTGGCCGACCCGGCGGTGGGGGAGACGAGGCCGAGGAGCATCCGCAGGGTCGTCGTCTTGCCCGCGCCGTTGGGGCCGAGGAACCCGGTGACCCGCCCGGGGCGGACGGTGAAGCTCAGGTCGTCGACGGCCCGGACCTGGCCGAACGTCTTCGTGAGGTGGCTGACCTCGATGGCGTGCGCTGCGTCGGGTGGCATGCCTCGACCCTAGGAGCCGGCGACCCGCCGGCGGATCCGCCGCGAGACGGAACCGCCGCCCGCGGCCCGGTCCGCCGCCAGGCGGAGCCGTCCCGCCCGGCAGGAACGGGTCAGAAGGCCCCGGTGGCGGGCCGGGTCTGCCGCCGGGACGGCAGCATCACGCGCATCGTGCAGCCGCTGTCCGTGTCCGCGACCTCGACCGTGCCGCCGTGCAGCGTGACGGCCCACCGGACGATCGACAGGCCGAGGCCCGTGCCGCCGGTGGAGATCTGGCCCGTGATCGCGGGCGTGTTGCCGCGGGCGAACCGCTCGAACACGCGCTGCCGCTGGTCGGCGGCGATGCCGGGCCCCTCGTCGACCACGTCGAACCGGACCCAGCCGCCGGCGCGGTGCGCCTCCAGCCGGACGGGTGCGCCGCGGGGGGAGTGCCGCACGGCGTTCTGCACGAGGTTCGCGACGACCTGGTGCAGGCGCTCGCGGTCGGCGGGCACGGTGAGGTTCGGCGGGTCGACGACGACGGGGAACGTGAGGTCCTTGGACGCGCCGACCAGGCGGCCCTCCTGCGCGGCCTCCTCGAGGAACTGCTGCACCGGGACGTCGGTGATCTGCAGGTCGACGGCCCCCGCCTCCAGCCGGGACAGGTCGAGCAGGGTCGCGACGAGCCGGCTCAGGCGCTGTGTCTGCGCGAGCGCGGCCTTCATCGCCTCGGGGTCCGGGTCGCTGACGCCGTCGACGATGTTCTCGAGCTGGGCCTGCAGCGCGGTGACGGGCGTCCGCAGCTCGTGCGAGACGTTCGCGACCATCTCGCGGCGGACGGTGTCGGCCTGCTCCAGGTCGTCCGCCATCCGGTTGAAGGCCGTCGCGAGCTGCCCGACCTCGTCGCGGCTGGTCGCCTGCACCCGGCGGCTGTAGTCGCCGGCCGCCATCGCCCGGGCCGCGGCGGTCATCTCCCGCAGGGGCGACGTCATCCCGCGCGCGAGCACCTGCGTCATGACGAGGGCGATGACGATGACGATCGGGAAGGTCCGGGTCGGGCCGAGCGCGTTGTTCAGGCCGATCCAGGTGAGCGACGCCGCGACGAACACCGCCGCCGCCACGAGGACGC
Source organism: Cellulomonas endometrii (assembly GCF_949769265.1). Taxonomy (NCBI): domain Bacteria; kingdom Bacillati; phylum Actinomycetota; class Actinomycetes; order Micrococcales; family Cellulomonadaceae; genus Cellulomonas; species Cellulomonas endometrii. The sequence goes on from NZ_CATKPC010000005.1 coordinate 18,656, forward strand.
CGAGCTTGATCTTGATGGAGCGGAGCCGGTCGAGCGGGCGGACGTCGGGCAGCCGCGCCATCCGCGGCGACCGCTGGTGCCGGGGGACGGTCACGCCGACCCGTTGCCCGCCCCGCCGGCGGGCTCCAGGGCGTAGCCGACGCCGTGCACGGTCCTGATCAGGTCGGACCCGAGCTTCCTGCGCAAGGCCTTCACATGCGAGTCGACCGTGCGGGTCCCGGAGGCGTCCACCCAGTCCCAGACCTCGGCCAGCAGGCGCTCGCGGGTCAGCACGGTCCGGGGGCTGGCGGCGAGCGCGAGCAGCAGGTCGAACTCCGTCGGCGTCAGGTGCACCTCCTGCCCGCCGCGGTGCACCCGGCGCTGGGCGCGGTCGATCACGACGTCGCCCACGGCCACCGGCGGCTCGGTCTCGGCGGACCCGGCGGCCAGCTCCGCGGCGAGCGCGGCGCGCTGCTGGCGGCGCAGGAGCGCCTTCACCCGGGCCACGAGCTCGCGCATGGAGAACGGCTTGGTCATGTAGTCGTCCGCGCCCACGCCGAGCCCGATGAGCATGTCGGTCTCGTCGTCGCGCGCCGTGAGCATCAGCACGGGAACGGGGCGCTCCGCCTGGATGCGGCGGCACACCTCCAGCCCGTCGATGCCGGGGAGCATCACGTCGAGCACCACGACGTCGGGGGTCAGGCGGGCGGCGGCGTCGACCGCCTGGAGGCCGTCACCCACCGTCTCGACCTGGTAGCCCTCGGCGGCGAGCCGGCGCGCGACGGCGGTCGCGATGGCGGGCTCGTCCTCGACGACGAGGACGGTGGTGGACGTGGCGCCCGGCGTGGCCGCGGGGCTGCCGGCGGCGGCGCCGGGGCGGGATGCGAACGTCATCCCGCCAGCGTAGGACGGACGTGTGGAGGTTTCGTATGATTGCGCCACCATGAGCAGCTCAAGTCGCTGCCGGCGTCCTCCCCGGGCCGACGAGCCCGGGGGCGACCATGCCGGCCCCCACTGCCTCCTGATCCTCCCCGCGCGCGGCCGTCGACCCGGCGGTGACCCGTGCTGACGGAGTGGCTGCTCGTCCTGCTGGGCGTGGCGCTCACCGCCGGCACCGCCGTGTTCGTGGCGAGCGAGTTCTCCCTGGTGACCCTCGACCCGGGCGTCGTCGAGGGCCAGACGCGCCCCGACGACCGGCGCGGCCAGAGCGTCCTGAAGGCCCTGCGCCGGCTGTCCACGGAGCTGTCCGGCGCCCAGGTCGGCATCACGGTCACCACCGTGCTGCTCGGCTACACGACGCAGCCCGCCGTGAACCGCCTGCTCGCGGAGCCGCTGCGGGACTCGTTCCTCGGCGCCGCGGCCGGCGGGGTCGTGGCCGTCGTCCTCACGCTCGTGCTGGTGAACGGGTTCTCCATGCTGTTCGGGGAGCTCGTGCCCAAGAACTTCGCGATCAGCCGCCCGCTCGGCACCGCCCGGTGGGTCGCGCCGCTGCAGGCCGGGTTCACCACCGCGCTGCGCCCGCTGATCACCCTGTTCAACTCCAGCGCCAACGCGCTGCTGCGCCGGGTGGGCGTCGAGCCGCGCGAGGAGCTGTCCGGCGGCCGGTCGCCGCAGGAGCTCGCCGCGCTGGTCAAGCGCTCCGCGCAGGTCGGGACCCTCGACGAGACCACCGCGACGCTGCTGACGAACTCCATCGAGTTCACCGACCTCACCGCCGTCGACGTGATGACCGACCGGCAGCGCGTCGTCGTGCTGCGCCGGGAGGACACCGCCGACGAGGTGGTGCGCCTGTCCCGGGAGACGGGGCACTCGCGGTTCCCGGTGATCGGCGACGACTCCGACGACATCGTCGGCCTGGTGCACCTGCGCCGCGCCATCGCCGTGCCGCACGAGCGCCGCGGCGAGGTGCCCGCCGCCGCTCTCATGGTGGAGGCGCCGCGCGTGCCCGAGACCGTGCACCTGGGCCCGCTGCTCGTCGAGCTGCGGGACCACGGCCTGCAGATGGCGGTCGTCGTGGACGAGTACGGCGGCACCTCCGGGGTCGTCACGCTGGAGGACGTCGTCGAGGAGCTGGTCGGCGACGTCGCGGACGAGCACGACCGCCGGCGCACGGCCGCCTCGCGCCGGGGCGACGGCGCCTGGGTGGTGTCGGGCCTGCTGCGCCCGGACGAGCTCACCGAGGTGACCGGGCTCATCGTCCCGGAGGACGGGCCCTACGAGACGCTGGGCGGGCTCGTGATGGCCGCTCTCGGCCGGGTGCCGCAGCCGGGCGACGAGGTGCGGGCCGGCGACGTCCGGCTGCGCGTCGAGTCGATGACCCGCCGCCGCGTCGAGCGCGTGGTCGTGCAGCCCGAGGGCGCCGCCGCCGACTCGGACACCCGGGCGGGGGGTGAGCGCGCATGAGCCCCGGGGTGGCCCTCGGGCTCGCCGTCGCCCTGCTGGCCGGCAACGCCTTCTTCGTCGCGGCCGAGTTCGCGATCATCTCCGCCCGGCGGTCGGCGATCGAGCCGCTCGCGCAGTCCGGCGACCGGCGCGCCGCGACGGTGCTGTGGGCGATGGAGCACGTCTCCCTCATGCTCGCGTGCGCCCAGCTCGGCGTGACGGTCTGCTCGACGAGCCTCGGCCTGGTCGCCGAGCCGGCGATCGCGCACCTGATCGAGTCGCCGCTGCACGCCCTCGGAGTCGACGAGAGCCTCACGCACCCGATCGCGTTCGTGGTGGCCCTGCTGGTCGTGGTCTACCTGCACGTGGTGCTGGGCGAGATGGTGCCGAAGAACCTCGCCGTGTCCGGGCCGGACCGGGCGGTGCTCGTGTTCGGGCCGCCGCTGGTCTGGCTCGCGCGGGTGGTCCGGCCGGTCATCTTCGCCCTGAACTGGGTGGCCAACCACGTGCTGCGGCTGTTCCGGGTGGACCCGCGGGACGAGGTCGCCTCCGCCTTCACCGCCCAGGAGGTGCAGTCGATCGTCGAGCAGTCCCAGGCCGAGGGGCTCCTGGACGACGAGCAGGGCCTGCTGTCCGGCGCGCTGGAGTTCTCCGACCGGACCGCCGCGGACGTGATGGTCCCCGTGGCCGACCTGGTCCCGGTCGGCGTGGACGTCACGCCCGACGAGGTCGAGCGGCTCGTCGCGCGCACCGGCTACAGCCGGTTCCCGGTGGTCGACCGCCAGGGCACGCCCACCGGGTACCTGCACGTGAAGGACGTCCTGTACGCCGACGACGAGTCGCGGCGGCTGCCCGTCCCGACGTGGCGGGTGCGGGCGCTCGCCGTCGTGGCCCCCGGCGACGAGGTGGAGGAGGCGCTCGCGGCCATGCAGCGCTCCGGCGTGCACCTGGCCCGCGTCGAGGACGGCGGCCGGGCGGTCGGGGTCGTGTTCCTCGAGGACATCCTCGAGGAGCTCGTCGGCGAGGTCCGGGACGCCATGCAGCGCGGGGCGTTCCGCCGCTGAGACGCGGCCGGGTGGCGTGCGCGTCACCCGGCCGGCCCAGCGCGGTGGGACTTTCGTCACACGTCCGGGTGGCCCAGCAGGGTGAACTGCGCCGACACGCCGATGATGCGTCAGCCACCGGGCCCGGAGGGGCTTGGCCGGGCCGCTGTCGTGCCGTTATGGTTTCGTGATCGTCCTCCCCGGAACGCCGGCAGCAGCGCAGTCGCGCGCCCGCCGACCGGGGCGGTAGCCCTCGTCAGCAAGCCAGCACCCGGAGGTTCCGTGGCGTCGCACCGCGTGCAGCCCGCTGCCACGGCGACCCCTACCCGGCGCCAGCTCCGCGAGGCGTCCCGCGCGTCCTCCGGCGTCCGCGCCGTCGCGACGGCCGCTGACACGGCCACCGGCACCGCCGCGCTCACGGCCGGCCCCGCCGGCCGCCGGCACGGCAACCCGCTGGCGCGCTGGGGCACCCGCGCCGGCGTCCTCGTGACCCTCGCGGCCGTCACCGTCGCCATCCCGCTCTCGCAGGGCCCGGCGCGCAGCGACGACCGGGTCAGCGACGCGCAGGCGGACGCCACGCTGCCCGACACCGTCGAGGCGCTGACGTCCTCCGCGTCGTCGGTCCTCCCGCCCGCCTCGCTGCTGTCCAGCGACGCCACGGCCGTCCGCGCCCAGCTCGGCGTCAGCCGCAGCGAGGAGCGCGAGATCCTCCCGGGCTGCGACGGCGAGGCCGGCACCGGCTCCGCGAACGGCCAGCTCCCGCAGTCGGACCTCTGCTACCTGTGGGACGGCGGGACCGAGCTGCGCGCCGACGCCGCCGAGGCGCTGGCCGAGCTCAACGCGATGTGGGTCACCCGGTTCGGCACCGACCTCTGCCTGTCGAGCGGCTACCGCACCCTCGCGGAGCAGCGCGCGGTCAAGGCCCAGAAGGGCGGGCTCGCCGCTCCCGCCGGGCGCAGCAACCACGGCTGGGGCCTGGCGGTCGACCTGTGCAGCTCGCAGACCACCGGCGCGCAGTGGGAGTGGCTGAACGAGAACGCCCCGGTCTTCGGCTGGGAGAACCCGGCCTGGGCGCAGCCCGGCGGCAGCGGCCCGTACGAGCGCTGGCACTGGGAGTACACCAAGGGCGTCATGGCCGACGGCGAGTACTACGGCTGACACCGGCCCCTGACCGACACGCAGAACGGCCCCCGCCTCGACGAGGCGGGGGCCGTTCTCTGCGTCAGGGGGACGATGCGGCTCAGGCGAGCGTCAGGCCCCAGGTCACCTCGTGGGTCGCGCCGGGCTCCAGCCGGACCAGGCGCTCGCCGGTGCGGAACGCGTCAGCGATGCAGCTCATCGGCTCGGCCGCGACGCCGCGCCGCTGGATCAGCGGGATGCCGTCGCCCGTGCACACCTGCCAGGTGTCCATCGAGCCGTCCATCCACATCGCGGCGCCGTGGCCGTCGGGGGAGCCGAGCACGATCCAGGACAGGCCGTCGGCGTCCCGCGTCACGTCGACGAACGCGTCGTCCAGCGCGACCCCGGCCAGCGGCTGGGGGGTGCGGCGGTCCTCGGCACCGGACAGCGCACGCGTGCCGGTCGGCAGCAGCCGCTCGTCGACCGTGACCTGCGAGCCCGCGTCGACGCGCAGGGTGCACGCGTCCACGGCGGCGTCGCCGGGGGAGAGCCACGGGTGGAAGCCGATGCCGTAGGGGGCGGCGGTCGCGTCGAGGTTCGTCGTGGCGACGTGCACGCGCAGCCCGGCGTCGGACAGCGCGTACGTCACGTCGACCCGCAGCGACCAGGGGTACCCCGGCGTCGGCACGAGGTCGTGCCGCAGGGTCACCGAGGTGTCGCCGTCGGCGCCGGCCACGGAGGCGACCTTCTCGAACCGGACCTGGGCCACCAGCCCGTGCAGGGCGGTCATGCGGTCGGGCTCCGTCACCGCGACCTGGTACTCGGTCCCGTCCCACGTGTACTGCCCGTCGCGCAGCCGGTTGGGCCACGGCGCGAGGACGGCGCCGGAGAAGGCGGGCGCGAGCTCGCTCTCGTCGAACGGCAGGACGACGTCGCGGCCGCCGACGGCGTAGGTGCGCACGCTGGCACCCACCTCGGCGATCGTCGCGCGGTGCTCACCGTGCGCGAGGTGGTGCTGGCGTCCGGAGGGTGCGGGTGCGGCTGGCGTGTTCACGCTCACACCGTAGTGGCTGCGCGCGGGCGTGCCGGCGCCGCCCGGTGCGCCCACGGGGACGCTCTGCTCGTGGGCACCCGCGGCAGCCGGTAGCCTGGACCGTCGTGGCAGCCACCGACTTCCCCGCCGAGATCCGCGACCTGCGCAGCACCCTGCAGTCGATCCAGGCGGTGTCCGACCCCGAGGCCCTGCGCGCGCGGATCGCCGACCTCTCGGAGCAGGCGTCCGCGCCCGACCTGTGGGACGACCCCGACGCCGCCCAGAAGATCACCAGCGCGCTGTCCGCGTCCCAGTCCGAGCTCGACCGCGTGAGCCGGATCGGCGGGCGGATCGACGACCTCGAGACCCTGGTCGAGATGGCGACGGAGGACGGCGGGGACGCCGACACCCTCGCCGAGGCCGAGGCCGAGCTCGTGGGCATCCGCAAGGACCTGGGCGAGCTCGAGGTCCGCACGCTGCTCGCCGGCGAGTACGACCAGCGCGAGGCCGTCGTGACGATCCGCGCGGGCGCCGGCGGCGTCGACGCGGCGGACTTCGCCGAGATGCTCATGCGGATGTACCTGCGCTGGGCCGAGCGGCACGGCTACCCGACGTCGGTGCTCGACACCTCCTACGCGGAGGAGGCGGGCCTGAAGTCCGCGACCTTCGAGGTGAAGGCGCCCTACGCGTTCGGCCACCTGTCGGTCGAGGCGGGCACGCACCGCCTGGTGCGGATCTCCCCGTTCGACAACCAGGGCCGCCGGCAGACGTCGTTCGCCGCGGTCGAGGTCATCCCGCTCATCGAGCAGAGCGACGACAACGTCGAGATCCCCGAGTCGGAGATCAAGGTCGACGTGTTCCGCTCCTCGGGGCCCGGGGGCCAGTCGGTCAACACGACCGACTCCGCGGTCCGGATGACGCACATCCCGACCGGCATCGTCGTGTCGATGCAGAACGAGAAGTCGCAGATCCAGAACCGCGCCGCCGCGCTGCGCGTCCTGCAGTCGCGCCTGCTGCTCGTCCGCAAGGCCGAGGAGGACGCGAAGAAGAAGGAGCTCGCGGGCGACATCAAGGCGTCGTGGGGCGACCAGATGCGCTCGTACGTGCTGCACCCGTACCAGATGGTCAAGGACCTGCGCACGGAGCACGAGGTCGGCAACACCTCCGCGGTGTTCGACGGCGACATCGACGGGTTCATCGAGGCCGGCATCCGCTGGCGCCGCAACGCGCAGAACTGAGCGGGCTCGCGCGGGGCTGAGGCGGTTCCCGCCCTCCTGAGCGGGGCAAATCCGGGCAAAGGGTACGGGTGAGTCCCCGCGGGGCGGACTCACAGGTCCGCGGGCGGCGTGTCACGGCCAGGTCACGGCGGCGTGCTGCCTACTCTCGACGCGGCCAGGACTGCACGACACCCTCCCGTCCCCCACCTCTGGCCGCCTCAAGCCTGTGATCAGATTCGAGAACGTCACCAAGGTCTACGCGCGCGGCGCACGCCCCGCGCTGGACCAGATCTCCCTGGACGTCGAGCGCGGCGAGTTCGTGTTCCTCGTCGGCGCGTCCGGCTCCGGGAAGTCCACCTTCCTGCGCCTCGTGCTGCGCGAGGAGCGGCCGTCCGCCGGCCGGGTCTTCGTCGCGGGCAAGGACCTGACGACCCTGTCGTCGTGGAAGGTCCCGCACCTGCGCCGGCAGATCGGCGCGGTGTTCCAGGACTTCCGGCTGCTGCACAACAAGACGGTGTTCGAGAACGTGGCGTTCGCGCTGCAGGTGATCGGCAAGCCGCGGCACCACATCCTCACGACCGTGCCGGACGTGCTCGAGATGGTGGGCCTGGCCGGCAAGGAGAAGCGGCGCCCGCACGAGCTGTCCGGCGGCGAGCAGCAGCGCGTGGCCATCGCCCGCGCGTTCGTGAACCGGCCGTCGATCCTGCTCGCCGACGAGCCCACCGGCAACCTCGACCCGACGACCTCCCTGGGGATCATGCGCCTGCTCGACCGGATCAACCGCACGGGGACGACGGTCGTCATGGCGACGCACGACGACGAGATCGTCGACCAGATGCGCAAGCGCGTGATCGAGCTGTCCGGCGGCGAGATGGTGCGCGACCAGTCGCGCGGCGTCTACGGCTCGGACCGCTGAGGGGGGATCGACGTGCGACTGCAGTTCATCCTCTCGGAGATCGGCATCGGCCTGCGCCGGAACCTGTCGATGACGATCTCGGTGGTCCTCGTGACCTTCGTGTCCCTGACGTTCGTCGGCGCGGCCGCGCTGCTGCAGATGCAGATCGGCAAGATGCAGGACGACTGGTACGACAAGGTCGAGGTCGCGGTGTACCTCTGCCCGGCGGGCCAGTCCCCGGAGCCGACGTGCGCCGCCGGCGAGGTCACCGACGAGCAGAAGCAGGCGATCATGGACGCGCTCGACGCGCCCGACGTCGCCCCGTACATCGACGAGGTCTTCCCGGAGTCCAAGGAGCAGGCGTACGAGACGTTCCAGCGCCAGTTCGAGGGCCAGTACTGGGCGCAGGTCACGACCGTCGACGACATGAACGAGTCGCTGCGGATCAAGCTGACCGACCCGGAGAAGTTCGAGGTCGTCGCCGACGTGCTGCAGGGGCGGCAGGGCATCGAGACGGTCCAGGACCAGCGCGAGCTCTACAACACGCTGTTCCGGGTGCTGAACAGCGCGACGCTGCTGTCGCTCGGGCTCGCGGGCGTCATGCTGCTGGCCGCGGTGCTGCTCATCACGACGACCATCCGGCTGTCGGCGATGAGCCGGCGGCGCGAGACCGGCATCATGCGGATGGTCGGCGCGTCGAACCTGTTCATCCAGCTGCCGTTCATGCTCGAGGGCGCGCTCGCGGCGACGGTCGGCGCGGTGCTGTCGGTCGCGGGGCTGTACGCGGGCGTGCGGTACCTCGTGACCGACTGGCTGGGCGGGCAGATCGCGTGGATCCCGTACGTCACGACGGGCGAGGTGTGGCAGATCGCGCCGTTCCTCGTGGCCGCCGCCATCCTGCTCGCGGCGATCTCGTCCCTGGTCACCCTGAGCCGCTACACGAAGGTCTGACATGCGCGTGACGCCTCGCACCTCCCGCCGGACGCCCGGCCGGACCCGGCTGCTCGCCGGGTCGCTGGCCGGCACGCTCGCGGTCCTCGTCGGCCTGACCGCCGCCGGGCCGGCCGCCGGCGACCCGCTGGACGACCAGCGGGCGGCGCTCCAGGCCCAGCAGCAGCAGAAGGACCAGCAGCGGGCGGACGCGCAGGCGGCGCTCGAGGGGCTCAGCGCGCAGTACCAGCAGACCGCGCTGGACCTGCAGGCCGTCGAGCAGCAGCTGCCGGTCGCGCAGGCGGCGCTGGACGCCGCGGAGGCCACGCTCGCCGGGTACGAGCGGGAGGCGGCGCTGATCGCCGCGCGGCTCCAGGACGCGCAGGACCAGGAGTCGACGATCAGCGCGACCATCGACACCGACTCCGCGCGCGCGGACGAGATCCGGGCGCAGATCGGCCAGATGGCCCGCCAGGCGTACCAGGGCGGCCCGGGGCTGTCCGGGCTGAGCATCGTCGTCGGCGCCGAGACCGTCGAGGACTTCACCGAGCAGTACGGCCTCGCGAACGCCGCGCAGCGGGCGCAGAGCGCGGTGCTCGACGAGCTCGCCGACATCGAGGCCGACAACCGCAACAGCGCGGCGCGCCTGACCGCGGTGCGCGAGCGGATCACGGAGCTCAAGGCCGAGGCGGACCGGAAGGTCGCCGAGGCGGAGGCCGCCCGGCAGGAGGCCGCCGACCGCCAGGCGGAGGTCGAGCGGCTCGTCGCCGAGCAGGCCGCGAAGAAGGCCCAGCTGGAGAGCCAGAAGGCCGCCGCGCAGGCGGAGGTGGACCGGATCGACGCCGAGGCGGCGAGCATCCGCGCGCAGCTCGAGGCCGTCGCCGCCCAGCAGCGCGCCGCTGCCGCCGCCGCGGCCGCCGCGGCCGGGAAGCCCGCGCCCGTGGCCGGGTCGGTGAGCGGGTCGCTGTTCGGCAACCCGACGTCGATCAACCCGATCTACGTGACCAGCGAGTACGGGATGCGGCTGCACCCGCTGCTCGGCTACTACCGCCTGCACGCCGGCATCGACCTGCGCACCTACTGCGGCACCCCGATCTACGCGGGCCGCGAGGGCACCGTGCAGTGGGCGCGGTGGCGCAACGGCTTCGGCAACCAGGTGATGGTCGACCACGGGCTGGTCAACGGGAACTCCGTGATGAGCTCCTACAACCACATGACGAGCTTCGTCGTGGGCGGGGGGCAGCACGTCGACCGCGGTCAGCTGCTCGGCTACTCGGGCAACACCGGCACGTCCGCGGCCTGCCACCTGCACTTCGAGGTGTACGTCAACGGGGCGACCGTGAACCCGCGCCCCCTGCTCGGCCTGTAGCGGAATCCGGTGGGCGGCGGCGGCGCGGCCGGATAGGCTGCTGCGTCGCCCGCACCCGGGCAGCACCCGCACACGCAGGAGGAGGAGTCATGGCCAAGCAGAGCGGACGGTCGCTGGTGGCGTCCAACCGCAAGGCGCGCCACGACTACCTCATCGAGGACGTGTTCGAGGCCGGCGTCGTGCTGACCGGGACCGAGGTCAAGGCGCTGCGCGCCGGCCGGGCGTCCCTGGTCGACGGCTGGTGCACGATCGACGGCGGCGAGGCCTGGCTCGAGGGCGTGCACATCGCCGAGTACTCCCAGGGGACCTGGACGAACCACGCGCCGCGACGCAAGCGCAAGCTGCTCCTGCACCGCCAGGAGATCGAGCGGCTGGAGTCGAAGACGCGCGAGAAGGGGCAGACGATCGTCCCCCTCGCCCTGTACTTCCTGGACGGGCGCGCGAAGGTCGAGATCGCGCTGGCCCGCGGCAAGAAGGAGTGGGACAAGCGCCAGGCGCTGCGCGAGCGGCAGGACAACCTCGAGGCGCAGCGCGCGATCCGGGAGAAGCGCGACCGCTGACGGGCCCCGGGGAGCGCGCTAGGACAGCGCGGTGCGGAGGGCGCCCGGGTCCGTCGTCGGGCGGTCGCAGACGAAGCCCCGGCACACGTAGGCCGCCGCGCGGCCGCCGACCAGCGGACGGTCCCGGAGCAGCCCCACGGCCGCCGGTGACCCCGCGACCTCGTCCGGGTCGCCCTGCGCGAGGACGAGGCCCGGCGCGGGGGAGCGGACCGCGGTGCGGACCAGCGCGACCCGCCCGGGGTCGTCGGCGCGCCCGAGCACGGCCACCTCGCGCGGGCCGTCCAGCACGGCCTCGGCGGTGGCCAGCGCCCAGGCGACGGCCCGGGGGTGCCGGTGCGCGAGGGACAGCGGGCCGGCGAGGGCGAGCTCGGCGGCGCGGCGGTCGGTCGCGGAGCCCGTCAGCGCGGCGCGGGCCAGCAGGGCGCCCGCCGCCGCCGACTGCCCGCCGGCCGAGGGGCCGTCCGTGACGTCGGGGCGGCCCGAGAGCCGCGCGACGACCGGGTCGGTCTGGTCGTCGGCGGTGTCGCGGAACCCGTGGCCCGGGGCGCGGAACCGGGCGAGCACCGTGTCGAGCAGCGCGGAGCCGCGCTGCGACCAGCCCGGGTCGCCCGTGACGCCCGCGAGCACCAGGAACCCCTCGGCGACGGCGGCGTAGTCGGTGAGCACGCCGGGTGCGGTGCCGACGGCCCCGTCGCGCGAGGCCCGCACGAGCCGGACCAGGCCGTCGCCGCCGGACAGCGTGTGCACCTCGTCCAGGACCCGCGCGGCGTCGACCGCCGCGGACACCCACTCGCGCCGCTCGAGCATCGCGCCCGCCTCGGCCAGCGCGGCGACCGCGAGACCGTTCCAGGCCGCGACCACCTTGTCGTCCCGGCCCGGCTGCGGGCGCCGGGACCGTGCCGCGAGCAGCGCGCGGCGGACCCGCTCGAACCGGATCTCGTCCTGCGGCGGCGGGTCGGCCCGGAGCTGCAGCACGGACGTCCCGGCCTCGAACGTCCCCGCGTCCGTGACGCCGAACAGCTCCGCGGCCCAGGCACCGTCCTCCTCGCCGAGCACCTCGACCAGCGTGGCGGGCGTCCACACGTACGTCGCGCCCTCGACCCCGTCGGTGTCCGCGTCGAGCGACGAGGCGAACGCCCCCTCGGGCGTGCGCAGGTCCCGGAGCAGCCAGTCCGCCGTGCCCTCGACGACCCGGCGGGCGAGCGGGGAGCCGGTCTGGCGCCACCAGTGGGCGTACACGCGCAGCAGCATCGCGTTGTCCTCGAGCATCTTCTCGAAGTGCGGCACCGTCCACGTGGCGTCGACGGCGTACCTCGCGAAGCCGCCGCCCACCTGATCGGCCATGCCGCCGCGGGCCATCGCCTCCAGCGTGCCCTCGGCCATCGCGAGGGCCTGGGCGTCGCCCGTGCGCGCGTGCCGGCGCAGCAGCCACTCGAGGGTGGTCGACGGCGGGAACTTCGGCGCGCCGCCGAACCCGCCCTGCTCGGCGTCGAACGTCCCGGCCAGTGCGGTCACCGCGAGGTCGGAGACCTGGCGGACCGCGTCGAGGTCCAGCGCGGCGGCGTCGTCCGCCTGCGGGTCGTGGGCGTGCCCGGCCTCCCCGTCGGCCGCGGCCGTGCCGTCGTGCGGGTGCCCCGGCGCCGCGCCGCCGCCGAGCGCGGCCAGCAGCTCCGCCGCCCCGCCGCGCACCTCGTCGCGCCGCTCCCGCCACGCGCGGGACAGGGCGTCGAGCACCTGCGGGAACGACGGCCGCCCGCCGACCGGCACGGGCGGGAAGTACGTGCCGCAGAAGAACGGGTCGCCCTCGGGGGTCGCGAACACCGTCATCGGCCAGCCGCCCTGCCCGGTCATCGCCTGGGTCGCGGCCATGTAGGCGGCGTCCAGGTCGGGGCGCTCCTCGCGGTCGACCTTGACGTTGACGAACCGGCTGTTCATCACCGCGGCGACGCCCGGGTCCTCGAAGGACTCGTGCGCCATGACGTGGCACCAGTGGCACGCGGCGTACCCGACGGAGACCAGCAGCGGCACGTCGCGGCGCCGCGCCTCGGCGAACGCCTCCTCGCCCCACTCGTACCAGTCGACCGGGTTCTCGGCGTGCTGGCGCAGGTAGGGGCTGGTGCTGCGGGCGAGGCGGTTGGGCATGCCTCCACTGTCGCGCGGGGCCCTCGCGGTCGCGACCGGAGGACGTCGAATCGATTCATCCCGACCCCGGGTGAGCAGGTGCCTCCGAAGGAGGACACGGTTCGGTCACAGCCTCTTGACGTGGGACCAAGGGCCCATCTAGGTTTCCGAGCATCCGCTGTTGAAACGTTCCACAAGCGTTCCCCTCAGCCGGCCCACCCCCGAGGGCCCGTCCGACCAATGGAGGTCTGATGAACACGTCATCCCCCGCGCGCCGCCTGCGCGTGGTGTCCCTGCTCGCGGTGGGCGGCCTCGCCCTGACCGCGTGCTCCGCGGGCAGCCTGGGATCCAGCGACGACGACAGCGGCGACGGCATCACGCTCTCGCTGCTGATCGACAACTCCGAGCAGTCGATGGTCCCGATGCAGGGCGTCATCGACGCGTTCACCGAGGAGCACCCGGACATCACCGTCGAGATGGAGACCCGCCCGCAGGGCTCCGAGGGCGACAACGTGCTCAAGACGCGGCTCGCGACCGGGGACATGACGGACCTGTTCCAGTACAACTCCGGCTCGCTGCTGCAGGCCCTGGACCCGGCGGGCAACCTCGTGCCGCTCACGGACGAGCCCTGGATGGACGCGGTCGACGACTCGTTCCTGCAGGCCGTGCAGAGCGGCGACGACTACTACGGCGCCCCGCAGGGCCAGGCCAGCGCCGGCGGCATCCTCTACAACAAGGACGTCTACGCCGACCTGGGTCTCGAGGTGCCGCTCACCTGGGACGAGTTCATGGCGAACAACGAGACGATCAAGGCGGCGGGCATCGCACCCGTCGTCCAGACCTTCCAGGACACGTGGACGTCCCAGATCCTGCTGCTGGCGGACTTCCACAACGTGCTCGCCGAGAACCCGGACTGGGCCGAGCAGTACACCGCCAACGAGGCGAAGTACGTGGACGAGCCCGCGCTCGCCGGCTTCCAGCACATGGAGGACGTCGCGTCCGCCGGGTACCTGAACAGCGACTTCGCCTCGATCAAGAACGAGGCGGGGCTGGACCAGGTCGCCACCGGCGCCGGCGCGCACTACCCGATGCTCACGTTCTCGATCGGCCCGATGGTCGCCGCGAACCCGGAGGCGGCCGAGAGCGTCGGCTTCTTCGCGCTGCCCGGCACCGACGCCGAGAAGAACGGCCTGACGGTGTGGCCGACCGGCGGCATCTACATCCCGAAGTCCACCGAGGGCGAGAAGCTCGACGCCGCGAAGCAGTTCCTCGAGTTCCTGGTGTCGCCGGAGGGCTGCGACGCGCAGACCGCCGCGATGCCGCCGTCGGGGCCGTACCAGATCGAGGGCTGCACGGTGCCCGACGACCTGCCGGCCGCGGTCGACGACATGACCGCGTACTTCACGGCGGGCAACACCAGCCCGGCGCTGGAGTTCCTGTCCCCGGTGAAGGGCCCGGCGCTCGAGCAGATCATGGTCGAGGTCGGCTCCGGCATCCGCTCCGCCGCGGACGGCGCCGCCCTCTACGACGAGGACGTGAAGAAGCAGGCCCAGCAGCTCGGCCTCGAGGGCTGGTGACCTCACCGGCCGGGCCCCGCTCGCCGGGGCCCGGCCGGTCCTCTCACGGAAAGGGCGGTTCGATGACGACCACCACCCCCACCTCCCCGCAGGCCGCCGCCGCGGCGCGGGCGGTGACCACCCGGCGGCCGAAGGTCGCGCACCGCGGCTACGCCCGGCGGACCTACCCGCTGTGGTTCTACGTGCCCGCCGCCGTCGTGTTCGGCGTGCTGTTCGTGGTGCCGACGTTCGCCTCGTTCTACTTCAGCCTCACGCGCTGGACGATCTTCGACTCCGAGTTCATCGGCCTCGGCAACTTCCAGCAGTTCTTCCGCGAGCCCGCGCTCGTCAAGGGCCTGACGAACACGCTCGTCTTCGGCGTCGTCACGTCGGTCGGCAAGGTCGTGCTCGGCATGGCGCTGGCGCTGCTGCTCACCGCCCCGATCATCGCCCGCGGGTACCTGCGGTCCGTGGTGTTCTTCCCGGTCCTGGTGTCCACCATCGGCGTCGGGCTGACGTTCCAGGTGCTGATGAACCCGACCGAGGGCCTGATCAACCAGGCGCTCGCCGCCGTCGGGATCGACGGGCCCGCGTGGCTCGTGGACCCTGACCTGGCGCTGCTGTCCGTCGCGGCGGTCGACGTCTGGAAGGGGCTCGGGCTCGCGGTGGTCATCTACATCGCGGGCATCGTGTCCATCCCCGCGGAGTACTTCGAGGCCGCGAAGGTCGACGGCGCGGGGTGGTGGCAGCAGTTCCGCAGCATCATCCTGCCGCTGTCGATGCCCGCGACCTCGACGGTGATCCTGCTGTCGCTGATCGGCGGCCTGCGGTCGTTCGACCTGATCTGGGCGATGACGCGCGGCGGCCCCGGGTTCACCTCCGACACGATCGCGTCGGTCATCTACAAGCAGTACCAGGCCGGGTTCTACGGGCTGTCGACCGCCGGCAACGTCGTGCTGTTCCTCGTCGTCGCCGCGATCGCGTTCCCGCTGTCCCGGTTCTTCAACCGCCGGGAGGTGAACCTGTGAGGCGCCCCGGGGCCTGGCTGCTCGGCGGCGTGGGCATCGTCCTGACCACCGTGCTGTTCGTCGTGCCGTTCCTGTTCATCTTCCTCACGGCCGGCAAGACCGCCGAGGAGGCGCGGCTGCTGGACTTCTCGTGGCCGAGCGAGTGGGCCATCGTGGAGAACGTCCGGGCGGTGTTCGAGGCGCGCGACTACATGCTCGTGATCGCCTTCATCAACTCGACGGTCCTCACCGTCGCGAGCGTCACGATCCTCGTGGTCCTCGGCTCGATGGTGGCGTTCGTGCTGCAGCGCCGGAAGTCGCGGATCAACCCGCTGGTCGACTTCCTCATCCTGTCCGGCCTCATCATCCCGCCGGCCGTGGTGCCGACCATCTGGGTGCTGCAGGGCATGGGGCTGTTCCGGACGATGATCGGCCTGGTCCTGGTCGAGGTGGCGTTCGGCATGGCGTTCGTCGTGCTGCTGATCCGGGCCTTCGTCTCCACGATCCCGCGGGACCTGGACGAGGCCGCGATCATCGACGGCGCCGGCCCGGTGCGGCTGTTCTTCCGGGTGATCCTGCCGCTGCTGAAGTCGGTGATCATCACGGTCGTCGTGGTCCAGTCGGTGGCGATCTTCAACGACTTCGCGAACCCCCTGTACTTCCTGCCCGGGGACGAGAACGCCACCGTGCAGCTCACGCTCTACAACTTCCAGAGCCAGTACTCCACGCAGTACAACCTGCTCTTCACCAACATCCTGCTGATCACGATCCCGCCGCTGGTGATGTTCCTGTTCTTCAACAGGCGGATCGTCGCGGGCATGACGGCCGGCGCCGTCAAGGGCTGAGCGCACGCTCGCCAGATCGGAGAACCCCGTGGAATCCACTGCCATCACCGCCGACGTCCTGGACGTCCTCGGCCGCACCCACATCGAGCTGCCGTCCTGGGCGTTCGGCAACTCCGGCACCCGGTTCCGGGTGTTCCCGTCCGCGGGCACGCCGCGGACGGTCCAGGAGAAGATCGCCGACGCCGCCCAGGTGCACCGGTACACCGGCGCGGCCCCGACCGTCGCCCTGCACATCCCGTGGGACCGCGTCGAGGACTTCGCGGCCTTGCGCCGCTACGCGCAGGACCAGGGCGTGCAGCTCGGGACGATCAACTCGAACACGTTCCAGGAGGAGACCTACAAGTTCGGGTCGCTGGCCTCCCGGGACCCGGGCGTGCGCCGCAAGGCGGTCGACCACCACCTCGAGTGCCTGGAGATCATGGCGGCGACGGGCTCGCGCGACCTGAAGATCTGGCTCGCGGACGGCACGAACTACCCGGGCCAGGACGACATCCGCGCCCGGCAGGACGCCGTCGCCGAGTCGCTCGCCCAGATCTACGCGCAGCTCGGGCCGGAGCAGCGGCTGGTGCTGGAGTACAAGCTGTTCGAGCCGGCGTTCTACCACACGGACGTCCCGGACTGGGGCACGGCGTACGCGCACGTGGTCGCGCTGGGGGAGCGGGCCGTGGTGTGCCTCGACACCGGCCACCACGCCCCGGGGACGAACATCGAGTTCATCGTCGCGCAGCTGCTGCGGCTCGGCCGGCTCGGCGCGTTCGACTTCAACTCGCGGTTCTACGCCGACGACGACCTGATCGTCGGGGCCGCCGACCCGTTCCAGCTGTTCCGGATCCTCGCCGAGGTGGAGCGCGGCGGCGGCCTGGCAGCCGGGTCGGACCTCGCGCTGATGCTCGACCAGTGCCACAACATCGAGGACAAGATCCCCGGCCAGATCCGGTCCGTGCTGAACGTGCAGGAGGCGCTGGCCAAGGTCCTGCTCATCGACCGCGAGGCGCTCGACGCCGCGCAGCGGTCCGCGGACGTGCTCGCAGCGAACCAGGTGCTGATGGACGCGTTCTGGACCGACGTCCGCCCGATGCTCGCCGCGTGGCGGGCCGAGCGCGGTCTGCCCGAGGACCCGATGCGCGCGTTCGCGGCGTCCGGCTACCTCGCGCGCATCGCCGAGGAGCGCGTCGGCGGCAGCGGGGTGGGGCGCCTGACCGCCCCGGCCCGCCGAGCCCGCCGCCGAGTCCGCCGCCGCCCCGCCGCCGTACCCCACCGCCCGTCCCGGAAGGACACCACGCATGACCCACCCCGCTGCCGCCGACCTGATCGCCCGGTCCCGCCGGCCCGGCGCCGACCCCCGCACCACCAACTACGCCGGCGGCAACACGTCCGCGAAGGGCACCGCGACCGACCCGGTCACGGGCGGCCCGGTCGAGCTGCTGTGGGTGAAGGGCTCCGGGGGCGACCTGGGCACCCTCACCGAGCAGAACCTGGCCGTGCTGCGCCTGGACCGGCTCCGGTCGCTCGCCGGCGTCTACCCGGGGGTCGACCGCGAGGACGAGATGGTCGCGGCGTTCGACTACTGCCTGCACGGCCGCGGCGGGGCGGCGCCGTCGATCGACACGGCCATGCACGGCCTGGTGGACGCCGCCCACGTGGACCACCTGCACCCGGACGCCGGGATCGCGCTGGCGACGGCCGCCGACGGCGAGGCGCTGACGTCGGAGGTCTTCGGCGACGCGGTCGTGTGGGTGCCGTGGCGCCGGCCCGGCTTCCAGCTGGGCCTCGACATCGCGGCGGTCAAGGAGAAGAACCCGCAGGCGATCGGCTGCGTGCTCGGTGGGCACGGCATCACCGCGTGGGGCGACACGTCGGACGAGGCGGAGGCCCGGTCGCTCGAGATCATCCGGACCGCCGAGCGGTTCATCGAGGAGCGCACCGCGGCCCTCGCGGCGGACGGCCGGCACCCGTTCGGCGACGTGCGACCGGGGTACGAGGCGCTGCCCGAGGCGGAGCGGCGCGCCCGGGCCGCGGCCCTGGCCCCGGTGGTCCGCGGGCTGGCGTCGACGGACCGCCCGCAGGTCGGGCACCTGACGGACTCCGACGTGGTGCTGGACTTCCTGTCGCGGGCGGAGCTCGGCCGGCTGGCGGCGCTCGGCACGTCGTGCCCGGACCACTTCCTGCGCACGAAGGTCTCCCCGCTGGTCGTCGACCTGCCGTCTGACGCGCCGGTCGAGGACGTCGTCGCGCGCCTGCGGGAGCTGCACTCCGCGTACCGCGAGGACTACCGGGCGTACTACGAGCGGCACGCCACCCCGGACAGCCCGCCGATGCGCGGCGCCGACCCGGCGATCGTGCTGGTGCCGGGCGTCGGGATGTTCTCGTTCGGCAAGGACAAGCAGACCGCGCGGGTCGCCGGCGAGTTCTACGTCAACGCGATCAACGCCATGCGCGGCGCCGAGGCGGTCAGCACGTACGCGCCCATCGACGAGGCCGAGAAGTTCCGCATCGAGTACTGGGCGCTGGAGGAGGCCAAGCTCGCGCGGATGCCGAAGCCGAAGCCGCTCGCCACGCGGGTCGCGGTCGTCACCGGCGGCGGGTCCGGCATCGGGAGGGCGATCGCGGAGCGGCTGGCCGCCGAGGGCGCCTGCGTGGTCGTCGCCGACGTGAACCTCGAGGCCGCGCAGCAGGTCGCCGGCGAGCTCGGCGGCCCGGACGTCGCGGTCGCGGTGCACGCCGACGTCACGTCCGAGGAGGCCGTGGCGGAGCTGGTCCGGGCCACGGTCCTCGCGTTCGGCGGGGTCGACCTGGTGGTGAACAACGCCGGCCTGTCCATCTCCAAGCCGCTGCTGGAGACGACGGCCCGCGACTGGGACCTGCAGCACGACGTCATGGCCCGCGGGTCGTTCCTCGTCTCGCGGGAGGCGGCCCGGGCGATGGTCGCGCAGGGCATGGGCGGGGACATCGTCTACATCGCGTCGAAGAACTCGCTGTTCGCGGGCCCGAACAACATCGCGTACTCCGCGACCAAGGCCGACCAGGCGCACCAGGTCCGGCTGCTCGCCGCCGAGCTCGGCGCGCACGGCATCCGGGTCAACGGGGTCAACCCCGACGGCGTCGTGCGCGGCTCCGGCATCTTCGCCGGCGGCTGGGGGGCCCAGCGCGCCGCGACCTACGGCGTCCCGGAGTCCGAGCTCGGCGCGTACTACGCGCAGCGGACCCTGCTGAAGCGCGAGGTGCTCCCCGAGCACGTCGCCGCCGCGGTGGTCGCGCTGACCGGCCCCGACCTGGTCCAGACCACGGGGCTGCACGTGCCGGTGGACTCCGGCGTCGCGGCCGCGTTCCTGCGCTGACATGGCCGGCCCCACCTTCGCCGCGGTCGACCTCGGCGCGTCCAGCGGCCGGGTGCTCGCGGGCCGCCTCGAGCACGGCCGGCTGGTCGCCACCGAGACGGCCCGGTTCCCGAACACCCCCGTCCCGGTCGTGGCCGGCGGCCGGACGACGCTGCACTGGGACCTGCTCGGGCTCTGGTCGGGCGTGCGCTCCGGGCTCCGGGCGGCCGCGCGCGAGCACGGGCCTGTCGCGTCCGTCGGCGTCGACACGTGGGCGGTCGACTACGGCCTGCTGGACGCCGGCGGGCACCTGCTCGGCGACCCCGTGCACTACCGCGACATGCGCACCGCGGGCGCGCCCGCGCGGTTCTTCCGGCACCTCGACGCCGCCCGGCACTACGCCGTCACCGGGGTGCAGGTGCAGCCGTTCAACACGGCGTTCCAGCTGGTCGCCGCGGCCGGGGACGCCTCGTTCGGCGCCGCGCGGTCCCTGCTGCTCGTGCCGGACCTGATCGGGAGCTGGCTGACCGGCGAGCGCGTCACCGAGGTCACCAACGCGTCCACCACCGGCCTGCTGGACGCCGGGACGCGGCGGTGGTCCCCGGAGGTGCTGGCCGCGGCGTCCGCGGCGGCGGGGCGGGACGTCGGCGCGCTGCTGGCGCCGCTCGTCGAGCCGGGCACCGTGCTGGCGCCCGTGCAGCGGGCAGTGGCGGACGACCTCGGCCTCGCCGGGACGCGGTGGGTGACGGTCGGCTCGCACGACACCGCCTCGGCGGTCGCCGCCGTGCCGCTGACCGACCCGTCGACCGCGGCCTACATCTCGTCCGGGACCTGGTCGCTCGTCGGGCTGGAGCTGGACGCACCGGTGCGGACCGAGGCGAGCCGGGTCGCGAACGTGACCAACGAGCTGGGCGTCGACGGCACCGTCCGGTACCTGCGGAACGTCGCCGGGCTCTGGCTGCTGCAGGAGTCCGTCCGCACCTGGACCGAGCGCGGGGACGCCGTCGACCTGCCGGCCCTGCTCGCCGCCGCGGCGGACGTGCCCGCCCTGCGCACGGTGGTCGACGTGGACGACCCGTCCCTGCTCGCGCCCGGGGACCTGCCGCGGCGGATCGCAGACCTCGCGCGGGCGGCGGGCGAGCCTGTGCCCGCGGACCCGGCCGCGGTGGTGCGGTGCGTGCTGGACTCGCTCGCCCTGGCGTACCGCCGGGCCGTGCGGACCGTCGCCGACCTGGCCGGGCGGCGCGTGGAGGTCGTGCACGTGGTCGGCGGCGGCAGCCGGAACGCCCTGCTCTGCCGGCTCACCGCGCAGGCGACCGGGCTGCCCGTCGTCGCCGGGCCCGCCGAAGGGACCGCGCTCGGCAACCTGCTCGTGCAGGCCTGGGGGCTCGGCGCGCTCGACGGCGGCCTGCCCGCGATCCGGGAGGTCGTCCGGGCGTCCGTGGACGTCGTGCGGTACGAGCCCGGCGCCGCGGCCGACGACGCGGCGTGGGACCGGGCCGAGCGGCGCCTGGCCGCGGCGCCCCGCATCGCGACCACCCCCGACCTGGTGCGAGGCTGACGGGCATGCGGATCGCGCTGTTCACCACCTGCCTGGTCGACACGCTGTTCCCCGGCGCCGCGGCGGCGACCGTGCGGCTCCTGGAGCGGCTCGGCCACGAGGTCGACGTCCCCGCGGGCCAGGCGTGCTGCGGGCAGATGCACGTCAACACCGGCTACGCGCCCGAGGCCGTCGGCGTCGTCCGCAACCACGTCCGGACGTTCGCGCCTGTGCTCGACGGGGAGTGGGACGCCGTCGTCGCCCCGTCCGGGTCCTGCGTCGGGTCCACCCGGCACCAGCAGGCCGACGTCGCCCGCCGGCACGGCGACCCGGCGCTCGCGGACGCCGCCGGACGCGTCGCCGCGCGCACCTACGAGCTCACGGAGCTGCTGGTCGACGTGCTGGGCGTCACCGACGTCGGCGCGCACTTCCCGCGCACCGTCACCTACCACCCGACCTGCCACTCCCTGCGGCTGCTGCGCGTCGGCGACCGGCCGACGCGCCTGCTGCGGGCGGTGGACGGGCTGGAGCTGGTGGACCTGCCCGACGCCGACCAGTGCTGCGGGTTCGGCGGGACGTTCGCGCTGAAGAACTCAGCGACGTCGTCCGCGATGGTTCAGGACAAGGTCGCCGCCGTGCGGTCCACGGGCGCGGAGGTGCTGACCGCGGGGGACTGGTCGTGCCTGATGAACATCGACGGGGCGCTGCGCCGGACCGGCGGGGGGACGCACGCCGTGCACCTCGCGGAGATCCTCGCGTCGACCGCGGAGCGGCCGTGGGAGCCCCGGCCCGCACGCGCGCGGCGCGGGCTGCGACGGGTGGCGGGGCGATGAGGGTCGACCTCGGGATGCCGGCCGTCGCGCCGAAGCCCGCCGCGCACCCGGACGACCCGCTGCGGTGGGGGCCGACGTTCCCCGACGCCGCCGACGTCACCCTGGCCGACGGGCAGCTGCGGACGAACCTGCGGCGCGCGACCCGGACCATCCGGGACAAGCGCGTCGCGGTCACCGGCGAGCTGCCCGACTGGGAGGCGCTGCGGGACGCCGGGTCCGCCGTCAAGGCCGACGTCATGGCGCGGCTGCCCGAGCTGCTCGTCCAGCTGGAGGAGTCCGTCACCGCCCGCGGCGGCACCGTGCACTGGGCCCGGGACGCCGCCGAGGCGAACCGGGTCGTCACCGGGATCGTCCAGGCGGCCGGCGCCCGCGAGGTGGTCAAGGTGAAGTCCATGGCCACCCAGGAGATCGGCCTGAACGAGCACCTCGAGCAGCACGGGATCGAGGCGACCGAGACCGACCTCGCCGAGCTCATCGTGCAGCTCGCCGGAGACCTGCCGTCGCACATCCTCGTGCCCGCGATCCACCGCAACCGCGACGAGATCCGGCAGATCTTCACCGACCGGATGGGCGACGCGCCCGCCGGCCTCACCAGCGACCCGCGCGCGCTCGCGGAGGCCGCCCGGGCGCACCTGCGCGCCCGGTTCCTGCGCGCGGACGTGGCGATCAGCGGGGCGAACCTCGCGATCGCCGACACCGGCACCGTCGCGGTCGTCGAGTCCGAGGGCAACGGGCGGATGTGCCTCACGCTGCCGCGGACGCTGATCACCGTCATGGGCATCGAGAAGGTGCTGCCGTCGTTCGAGGACCTCGAGGTATTCCTCCAGCTGCTGCCCCGGTCGTCCACCGGCGAGCGGATGAACCCGTACACGTCGATGTGGACCGGCGTGACGCCCGGCGACGGCCCGCAGGACTTCCACCTCGTGCTGCTGGACAACGGCCGCACCCGGGCGCTGGCGGACGACGTGGGGCGCCAGGCCCTGCACTGCATCCGGTGCTCCGCCTGCCTCAACGTCTGCCCCGTGTACGAGCGCACCGGCGGGCACGCCTACGGCTCGGTGTACCCGGGGCCGATCGGGGCGATCCTCACCCCGCAGCTGCTCGGCCTCGGCGAGCCCGGCGGCGCCCACGACCCGCACGACCCCACCGCGACGCTGCCGTTCGCGTCGTCGCTGTGCGGGGCGTGCTTCGACGCGTGCCCCGTGAAGATCGACATCCCGTCCGCCCTGGTGCACCTGCGCGAGCGCGCCACCCACCCGGAGGGCCGTGCGGCGCCCGGTGCCGTGACCGCCGCGATGTCCGTCGGCGCGGTCGCCCTGTCCGGCGGCGCCCGGTTCCGGTGGGCCGGTCGCGCGCTCGCCCTCGCCGGGCGGCTCACCGGGGGCCACCGGTTCCGGCGGCTGCCCTGGCCCGCGTCCCTGTGGACGGCGAGCCGGGACACGCCGGGCCTGCCCGGGCGGACGTTCCGGGACTCGTGGGCCGCGCGGGCGCGGCGGCGGCGCGGGGGAGCGCGGCCGTGAGCGACGCGCGGGACGAGGTGCTCGCGCGGGTGCGCGCGGCGCTGGGCAGGACGGACGAGCCGGGTGCGCCCGGTGCGCCCGGTGCGCCCGCCGCCCCGGCCCCGGTCGAGCGCGCGTACCGGCGGGCGGGCTCCCTCGCGGCGGCCGGCGACGCGGCGCTGGTCGACCGGCTGGTGGACCGCCTGGAGGACTACCGCGCCACCGTCGTCCGGTGCACGGCGGCGGACCTGCCCGCCGCCGTCGCCGCCCAGCTCGCCGGTGCCGGGTCGGTCGCCGTCCCCCCGGGGCTGGACCGCGCGTGGGTCGCGGCCCTCGACGGCCGGGTCGGCGTACGGGTCGACGACCCGGCCGCGCCGCTCTCGCACGCCGACCTGGACGGGGTCGGCGCGGTGCTCACGGCCTGCCGGGTGGCGGTGGCGGAGACCGGCACGATCGTGCTGGACGCCGCGCCGGACCAGGGCCGCCGGGTGCTCACCCTGCTGCCCGACCGGCACGTGTGCGTCGTGCGCGCCGGCCAGGTCGTCGCCGGGGTGCCGGACGCCGTGGCCGTCCTCGGCGCGCACCCCGAGCGGCCCCAGACGTGGATCTCCGGTCCGAGCGCGACCAGCGACATCGAGCTCGTACGCGTCGAGGGCGTGCACGGGCCGCGCGACCTGCGCGTCCTCCTCGTCGATCCGTAGACGCGGGGGCCCCCGAGCGGTCGCGCCGCACCTGCTCCGGCGGTAGACAGGCAGCGTGACGGACGAGGAGCGACCCGGGCCGGGGGTGGAGGACGCGCGCGTCACGTTCGTGGTGATGAGCCGCGACCGGCGCGACGAGCTCGTGCAGTCCCTCGGCCGGCACCGCGCGCCCGTGATCCTGGTCGACAACGGCTCCACCGACGGCACCGCGGCCGCCGTCCGGGCGGCGCACCCCCACGTGCGGGTCGTCGAGGCCGGGCGCAACCTGGGCGCCGCCGCCCGGACCCTCGGCGTGCGCCTCGCGGAGACGCCCTACGTCGCGTTCGCCGACGACGACTCGTGGTGGGCGCCCGGGTCGCTCGCGCTCGTCGCCGACGTGCTGGACGCCGACCCGGACGTCGCGGTCGTCCAGGCCCGCGTCCTGGTCGGGCCCGAGGAGCGGCCCGACCCGTTCAACGACGTCCTCGCGGCCTCCCCGCTGCCGCGGCCGCCGCGGACGGACCTGCCCACCGCCCTCGGGTTCATGGCCTGCGCCGCGATCGTCCGGCGCGACGCGTTCCTCGCCGCCGGCGGGTTCGACGACGTCGTGCGGTTCCCGGGCGAGGAGGAGCGGCTCGCGCTCGACCTGGCCGCCGCCGGGCACGCGATCGTGCACGCACCGCAGGCCGTGGTCCACCACCACCCCTCGCCGCGCCGGCACAGCCCGGGGGCGCGCGTGACGGCCGCGACCCGCTCGCACCTGCTCACCGCGATCCTCCGGCTCCCGTGGCGGGACGTCGCCCGCGACGCGCGCTCCCCCGCCCGGACACCCCCCCGCCGGCGCCGGCTCGCCGCCCCGGTGCGCGACCTCCGCGCGCTGCGGGAGCGGCGCGTGACCCCGCCGCGCGTCCTGTCGCTGCGGGCCCTGCTCGACGCGCCGCCCGCCGCCGGCCCCACCCGGCACCCGACCCCGCCCACCGACCACAGCGCCGTGGCCACCGCACCGGCCGACCGAGAGGAGCCCCGATGACCGGCACCCGCCCCGACCAGGCCGCCCCGCACGCCCGCACCGGCCCGTTCCGCCGCGCCGTCGTCACCGGCGGCGCCGGGTTCCTCGGGAGCCACCTGTGCACCGCGCTGCGGCAGGCCGGGACCGAGGTGGTCTGCCTCGACAACTTCCTCACGGGCAACCCCGCCAACGTCGCGCACCTCATGGACGACCCCGGCTTCCGCCTCGTGCGCTCGGACCTCACCGACTACGTGCACGTCCCCGGCGCGGTGGACCTCGTCCTGCACTTCGCGTCCCCGGCGTCGCCCATCGACTACCTGCAGCTGCCCATCCAGACCCTCAAGGTCGGCGCGCTCGGCACGCTGCACGCCCTCGGGCTCGCGAAGGAGAAGGGCGCCCGCTTCGTGCTCGCCTCCACCTCCGAGGTCTACGGCGACCCGCAGGTGCACCCGCAGACCGAGGACTACTGGGGCCACGTCAACCCCATCGGCCCGCGCGGCGTGTACGACGAGGCGAAGCGGTACGCCGAGGCGCTGACCACCGCGTACCGCGGCGCGGAGGGGGTGGACACCGGCATCGTCCGGATCTTCAACACCTACGGCCCCCGGATGCGCCCGCACGACGGCCGCGCGATCCCGACGTTCATCCGGCAGGCGCTCGCCGGGGAGCCGATCACGGTCGCCGGCGACGGCAGCCAGACCCGGTCGGTCTGCTACGTCGACGACCTGGTGCGGGGCATCCTCGCGCTCGCGGCGTCCGGGCACCCCGGCCCGATGAACATCGGGAACCCGACGGAGCTCTCCGTCCGGCGGATCGCGGAGGACGTCGTCGCGGCCACCGGCTCCCGCTCGCAGATCCGGCTGATCGAGCGCCCCGTCGACGACCCCGAGGTGCGCCGGCCGGACACCGCGCTCGCGCAGCAGGTGCTCGGCTGGGCGCCCGAGGTGACGTGGGAGGACGGGCTCGCGCGCACCGTGGCGTGGTTCGCGGAGGCGGTCCGGGTCCCGGCGTAGGGGCCGCTCAGGCCGCCCGGTTCGCCTCCCCGGCCAGCTGCGCGACGCGGGCGGCGGACAGGCGGAGCACCGACGCGATGTCCCGCGACGACCATCCCTTGCGCACGAGCTGCCCGACGACAGCCCGGGTGTGGGCGGTGATCTCGTCACGCTGACGGTCTACGTCCGCGCGTTCGCGCGCGAGCCGGTCCGCCTCGACGGCCTCGGGCGCGACCGCCGCGTAGTCCCAGTCCAGGTCGAGGCCCGCCTCCGCGCCCGGCGGGAGGTCCTCGGCGAGGGCGACGGCCTCCCGGACCCGCTCGTCGAGCCCGCGGAGCGTCCGCGCGTGGGTGTGCGCGCCCGTGACGTCGTCGACCTGCGCGAGCCAGCTCGCGCCCTCCCGGGTCACCCGCACGGTGTAGGTCATCGCAGCAGCCACCTCTCTCCCAGTACCGCCTCGGGGTCCCGCTCGATCGCTCGCACGGTAGCGAGGACCGGAGGGGGACGCTAGCTGCTCAGGGACTGAGCAAGCGGGGTCGCGCTCACGTCGTGCGGGGGAGACGGTGCTGACGACAGGCATGCGCGGACGCTAGGCAGCGCCGCGGCCCGAGGGCGGGGTGGTGCCGGCCCGTCGGGGGACGACGCACCCGCGCCCGGCCTGTGGGCGGCTCGGCGCCCGCCCGCCGCGCCGGTCAGTCCGCCACGGCCACCCGCCGGTCCCGCGGCGCGGTGAGCACGAGGCCGCGGCCGACCGCGTCCCAGACCTCGTCCACGGTGATCCGGTCCAGGGCGGGGTCGACCACCTCGGCGTGCGGGTCGCCGGGGTGGTCCAGGTCCCCGTGCCAGAGCACGAGGTGCCGGTCGGCGTCGATCCGCGGGCCCCACCACGCGGGGGGCGTCGGGCCGAACAGCAGGACCGACGGCGTGCCCAGGGCGGTCGCGAGGTGGGCCACGCCGGTGTCTCCGCACACCAGCAGGCGGGCGCCGGCGACCAGCGACGCCAGCCCGGGCAGGTCCAGGGATCCGGACAGGTCCACCGTCCCGGCCCCGGACAGCGCGGCGACGCGGGCGCACAGATCGCGCTCGTCGGGGCCTCCGGTCACCGCGACCGCCCACCCGGTGGTCGTGAGACGCGCACCGAGCGCGCCCCAGCGGTCGGCGGGCCAGCGCCGGGAGCCCGACGCCGCCCCGGGGTGCAGGACGACGACCTCGCCGCTGCGGGGTGGTGCCGGCACGTCGACCCGCAGGTCCTCGGGCCCGCACGGGCCGCCCGCGTCGGACACGAGCCGGCACCACCGGTCGACCTCGTGCTCGTCGGACCGCCACGCGGGGCCGCGGTGGCCCACCACCGGGCAGTCGAACCCGACGAGCAGGCGCGGACCGGTGTCGAGCAGCAGCCGGTGGCTCTGCGGGCCGCGGCCGTGCAGGTCCACCGCCACGTGCCCGCCCGGGCCGTCCCACGCCAGCGGCGCGAGGCCCGCGGCGGGCAGCACGGCGTCGACGACGCCCACCTGCACCAGCCAGTCGCCCACGGCGGGCGGCGCCGCGAGCACGATCCGGTGGTCCGGCCACCGGCGCCGCACGCCACGCAGCGCCGCGACCCCCGTGAGCAGGTCGCCGAGCCCGAGCGCCCGCAGGACCAGGACGTCCCCGGGCCCGCCCGTCACGGCCACGAGCTCTCGCCGGACGCCATGACGAGCAGCTCGCGGATCTCGCTGCCCACCGGCTGGGTCAGCGCGGTCACGACCGCGGCCGCCGTGGCCCGGGGGTCGTTGAGGTCCGCGTCCGGCCCCGGCTTGTACTGCTCGGCCCGGCCGTCGAAGAACGCGGTGCGCATCCCGCCGGGGACGAGCAGCGTCACCCCGACACGGCCGGCGTACTCCGCGGCGAGCGCCTGCGAGAACCCGCGGACGCCGAACTTCGAGGCCGCGTACGCGGTCGCGTCGCCCATGCCGCGCAGCGACAGCGTGGAGCCGACGGTCACGACGGTGCCGCGCACCTTCTCCAGGTACGGCAGCGTGGCGCGGACCACCGCCGCGGTGCCGAACAGGTTGACCCGCACGACCCGCTCCCACGTCTCGGTGTCGATCTCGGTGAGCGGTCCGCACGCGTCGGTGCCCGCGGCGGTGACGACGCCGGTCGGCTCCCCGGCGGTGAGCACCAGCTGCTCGACGGCGGCCGCCGCGGCGGCGGAGTCGGACAGGTCGACCTCGACGTACGGCACGCCCTCGCGCGGCGGGACGCGGTCGAGCACGGCGGGCTTGCCGCCGGCGGCCTCGACGGCGTCGACGACCGCGGCGCCGAGACCGGACGCGCCCCCGGTGACGACGACGGTGCCGAGCGGACGGGGGGTCAGGGGCGGGAGAGCGGTCACGAGAGCTCCTTCGACGAGCGGGAGGCGCTGCGGGCGGCGCCCGTGCGCTGGAGGATCGAGGTGGTGGACCTGCCGTCCAGGTACGGGAGCAGGACCACCCGGCCGCCGTGCTGCTCGACGACGTCCGCCTCGGGCAGCCGGGTGCCGCCGTAGTCCCCGCCCTTCACCCACACGTCCGGGCGCAGGCGGTCGAGGACGGCGCGCGGGTCGTCCTCGTCGAACACCACGACGGCGTCCACGCAGTCCAGGGCCTCGAGGACCCGGGCGCGGTCCGGTGCGCCGACGACGGGGCGGTCCGGGCCCTTGAGCCGGCGCACCGAGTCGTCGGAGTTCATCAGCACGACCAGCGCGTCGCCGAGGCGCCGGGCGGCCTGCAGCGTGGCGACGTGCCCGGCGTGCACCAGGTCGAAGCAGCCGCCGGTCGCGACGAGCGTGCCGCCGGACAGCCGCAGCCGGGCCGCCAGCGCCGCCAGGGGGTCGGCGCCGTTTCCGGGCCGGTGCTCGCCGTCCCCGGGGTCGTCGGCCGCCGGCGGGGCCTCGTCGCGGCGGCGGCGGAAGCCCTCGGCCCCGCCGGCGGCCACCCACGCGGACGCGTCGGTCACCGCGGCGCCGACCGCCGCGGACGGCACCGCACCGCGCGCGAGCGCCACGGTGGCGGACGCGGCGAACCGGTCCCCGGCGCCGCACGGGTCCCCGTGGGGTGCCGGCGGGGCGGGCACGAACACGGTGTCGCCCGCGGCCGCCAGGTACGCCCCGAGCGCCCCCGCCGTGACGACGACCCCGCGCACGCCCCAGGCGTCGCGCAGGGACGCCGCGAGCCGGTCGGGCGGAGTCGGCGCCCCGGCGTCGAGCGCGCGCCGCGCCTCCGCCACGTTCGGCGTGACGAGCAGCGTGCCGGGCACAGGGTCGGCTCCGCGCGGGTGCGGGTCCCAGACGGTGCGGGTCCGGGGCGCGGTCTCGGCGAGCAGCGCCCGCACCCGCGGGTCCCGCGTGGTGCCGGCGCCGTAGTCGGACACCAGCACGGCGTCCGCGCCCAGCAGCGCCTCCCGGACGGCCTCGACGTCGACGTCCTCGGGGTGCCCGGGGCCGCCCTCGTCCAGCCGGACGATCGACTGGCCGCCGCTGCGCACCCGCGTCTTGGTGCGGGTCGGGCCGGCGTGGGGGAGGGCCACCAGGGTCACCTCCGGCGCCAGCAGCCCCGCGAGCCGGCGCCCCGCGTCGTCGTCCGCGACGGGCGCCACCAGCGTGACGTCCGCGCCCGACGCCGCGCAGAGCAGGGCCGCCAGGCCGGCACCGCCGGGGCTCTCCCGCACCGCCGCGACGTCCAGCACGGGCGCGGCCGAGTCCGGGCACAGCCGCTCGGTGGTGCCGTCGACGTCGCGGTCGAGCAGCACGTCGCCGACGACCACGACCCGCGGTCGGCGCCCCGGCGCGCGCCCGTCGTGGAGCGTGCCCGCGTCCCGCCCGCCGGGCACGCCCTGCACCTCCCGCACGCTCCGCACCTCGTCGGCCGGAGCGTCGTGCCCGACGCGCGCCGGCGTGCCCGGCCGGACACTCCGTCCGGGACCGGTCCCCGCCAGCACGTGCTCGTCGAAGACCGCGCACAGCGCGTGCAGCGCCACGAGGTGCCCCGTCTGCACCGCGGCGGTCGTCGGGGCGGCGACGCACAGGGCGTCGTCCGCGAGACCGGCGAGCGCGTTGGGCGCGGGCCCGGCCAGCGCCCACACGGTCAGGCCGAGCCGGCGCCCGCGCTCGGCGGCGCGCAGCACGTTGGGGCTGGTGCCCGACGTCGACAGCAGCACGAGCACGTCGCCCGGCCGCCCGTGCGCCTGCACCTGGCGGGCGAAGACCTCGTCCGCCCCGTAGTCGTTGACGACGGCGGTGAGGGTCGACGTGTCGGCCGTCAGGGCGATCGCCGAGTACGGGTCCCGGTCCTCGCGGAACCGCCCCACGAGCTCGGCGGTGAGGTGCTGCGCCTCGGCGGCGCTGCCCCCGTTGCCGGCGACGAGCAGCCGGCCGCCGGCGCCGAGCACCGCGGCCAGGGTGCCGGCCCACCGGTCGATCCGCGGCGCCTCGCCCCGCAGGGCCTCCAGCGCCCCGCCGACCTCGCGCGTGTGCTCCTCGAGCCAGGTGGCGGCGCTCATCCGGCGCTCACCGCCCGCAGCGCCGGGCGCACGAGCGTCCGGTAGACGGCGGCGGTCTGCGCGGCCACCCGGTCCCACGCGTAGCGGGACACGGCCGCCCGCCGGGCCGCGCGACCGTATGCCGC
Source organism: Cellulomonas endometrii (assembly GCF_949769265.1). Lineage (NCBI taxonomy): Bacteria > Bacillati > Actinomycetota > Actinomycetes > Micrococcales > Cellulomonadaceae > Cellulomonas > Cellulomonas endometrii. The sequence continues at coordinate 49,225 of NZ_CATKPC010000005.1, forward strand.
GCAGCGACCGGGGTCGTCGAGCAGCGCGCGCAGGGCACCGGCGAGCGCCGCGGGGTCGCGCGGCGGGACCAGGACGCCGGTCCGGCCGTCCTGCACGGTGTCGAGCAGCCCGCCGACCGCGCTGCCGACCACCGGCACCCCGCAGGCCGCGGCCTCGACGGGCACGATGCCGAACGGCTCGTACCAGGGGGTCGCGACGACGACGTCCGCCGACCGGATCAGCTCCGGCATCCGGGCGTGCCCGACGCCGCCGAGCAGGTGCACGCGGTCGGCGACGCCGACCTCCCGGGCCACGTCCAGCAGCCGCTGCGCCTCCGGGTCGCCGGCCAGGCGATCCCGCGGCGGGCCGCCGGCGACGGACAGCTCCGCGTCCGGCAGGTCGGCGAGCGCCCGGACCACGGTGTCGACGCCCTTGCGCTCGACGAGCCGGCCGACGCACAGCAGCCGCGGGCCGCCCGGTGGCCGCCCCTGCCGCCGCGCGGGGGAGAAGTGCCGCACGTCCACGCCGCACGGCACGACGCGGGTGCGCGACTCCGGCACGCCCATCCGGCCCAGCTCGGCGACCTCGTCCGAGCACGTCGCGACGACGACGTCCGCGCGCTGCGCCACGACGACCTCCGCCCGCACCCGCCCCGGCGGGCTGGTGTCGGCGGCGCCCTGGTGCCGGCGCTTGACCGAGCCGAGGGCGTGGAACGTCTGGGCGACCGGCACGCTGTGCGGCTCGGCCGCCTGGAGCGTCGCGAGCCCCGACATCCAGAAGTGCGCGTGCGCGACGTCCGGCGGCCCGGTCGCGGCCCACCGGTCCGCGAGCCACCGGCCGAACTCGCCCATGTGCGGCAGCAGCTCGTCCTTGGGCAGGGCGACCGGTGGACCGGCGGGGACGTGCACCACCTCGACACCCGGCGCGAGCGGCACCCGCTCGGGCGTGCCCGGGTCGTCGCGCCGCGTGTAGACGTCGACCTCGTGGCCGAGCCGGGCGAGCTCCGTGGCGAGGGCCGCCACGTGCACGTTCTGCCCGCCGGCGTCGACGCCGCCGAGGACGGCGAGCGGGCTGGCGTGCTCCGAGACCATCGCGATCCTCATCGGGTCACCTCCGTCAGGACGTGCTGCCAGTCGGACAGGAACCGCGCCATGCCGAACCGCCGCAGGGCGTGGGCGCGGGCGGCGGCGCCGCGCTCGCGGGCCTCGTCGGGGTCGGCCAGCCAGCGCCGGGCCGCGGCCGCGAGCATCGCGGGGTCGCTGGAGACGACGCCGGCCTCCGGGGGCACGGACTCGGGGGCCGCGGTGGTGGCGAGGGCGAGGACCGGCATCCCGATCGTCATCGCCTCGACGAGCGACAGCCCGAGGCTGGTCCACCGGTACGGGTGCAGGTACGCGCGGGCCTGCCCGAGCCGCGGGTGCAGCTCGGACTGCCGGACGTCCTCGTGCAGGTGGCCGGTCAGCGCGAGGTCGCCGCGCAGCCCCGCCGCCGCGGCGCGCTCGGCGAGGGCGGACATCCCCATGCCGTAGACCTCGACCGGCACCTGCGCGGCCAGGTCGAGCAGCACGTCGGTGCCCGCGACCCGCCACCGCCGGACCGGCTCGTTGACCACCGCCGCGACCCGCGCGCGCTCGCCCGTGTACAGCGGGCCGGGGTCCGGCACGGCGTGCTCGATCACGGTGGTCGGCGCGCTGCCGTTGTCCCAGACCAGGGCGTTGTAGTGGGTGACGTGCACGACGGGGACGTCGCTGCGGTCGGCGAGGTGGTGGCGGGTCGCCACGGCGGGGCCCGTCGGGGTGTTGTGCTCGACGTAGACCGCCGGGACGTCCACCCCGGCCCGCAGGCCGGTCAGCTCCTGCAGCAGCTCCAGCTCCCGCGGGCGCTGCAGCACGACCACGTCGACCGGCTCGTCGCGCAGCCGCTCGACGGGCACCTCCCGCGCCCGATCCGGCCAGTCCCACGTGCGGGCGCGGCCGAGCCCGTCGGCGGTCCGCCCGGCGTCGACGGGGATCACGTAGTCGAGGTCGCCCTGGACGAACGACGTCATCCAGGACCCGTGCACGTGCCAGGCCAGGACCCTCATGCGGGCACCCCCGCCCGGGCGTCGGCGGTCAGCCGGTCGACGGCGGCCACGACCTCCGCCGGGTCGACACCGGCGAGGCAGGGGTGGCCGGGCACCGGGCACTCCCGCGCGCGGGTGCCGGCGCAGGGTGCGCCGGGGTCGCCCAGCAGCACGGTCGGCACCCCGTACGGCGCCCAGCGGTCCGCCGGCACGACCGGCGCGAACAGCGAGACCACGGGGGTCCCGACCGCGGCCGCGAGGTGCGCGGGCCCGGTGTTGCCGACGACCACCGCGGCGGCCCCGGCCAGCACGCCGGCGAGCGTGGCGAGGTCGGTGCGCCCGCCGAGGTCCACCGCCCCGGGCACGCCCTCGGCGACGCGGGCCGTCAGCCCGCGCTCGGTCGGCCCGCCGGTGACGACCACGGGCCACCCCGCGCCGGCGAGCGCGGCCACCGCGGCGCGCGCGTCTTCCGGCCGGGGCGCCCGCGCGGGCACCGAGGCGCCCGGGTGCAGCACCACGTACGGCCGGTCCGGGACGAGGCCGTGCACCTCGGGGAGCGGGCCGCGGACCGCGAGCCGCCCGTCGTCGCCGGCGGGCAGGTGCCCGCCGGCGGCGTGCGCGAGGTCCAGCGCGGCCTCCACCTCGTGCAGGCCCTCGGGGCGGCGGTGCCGCACGTCGAGCAGCGACCCGGGGTAGTCCTCGCTGGTGGCGGCCACGTGCTGGACGCCGGCGAGCCGGAGCAGCAGGGCGGTCGGCAGCGGGCTCTGGTGGAACGACGTGAACACGACCGCCCGGGCGTAGCGGCGGTCCGCGACGGCGCCGACGACCTGCGCGACCGCCGCCTGGTCGAACACCGCGGGCCGGTAGCCGCTCCACGGGGCGTCGAAGGTCAGCACCTCGTCGACGCCCGGCAGCAGCGCGGCGGCCCGCGAGCCCTGCGGGGACGCGAGCACGTCGACGGGCCCCAGCGCGCGCAGCGCCCGGACGGCCGGGCCGGTCAGCAGCACGTCGCCGTCGCTGTCGAGCCGGACGGCCAGCACCCGGCTCACGCCGCCGCCCCCTCGGCCTCGGTGCCGCTGGCCGCGCTGCCCCGGGCCGCGCTGTCCGGCACGCCGGGCGCGGGCTCCGGGCGGTGCCGGGGCGGCAGCACGCCGGGCACGAGCCGCGCGACGGCCGACCACAGGTCCGGTGCGACCTCCGGCGCGGCCTCGACCTCCTCCGGCCGGGTCGCCGGCGTCGGCACGAGCACCGCCCGGGCTCCCGCGGCGACCGCGGCGTCGACGTCCGCGCCGATGTCCCCGACCACGGCGCAGGCGGCGGGCGGCACCCCGAGAGCGCGCGCGGCCGCGAGCACCATGCCCGGCGCGGGCTTGCGGCAGGTGCACCCGTCGTCCGGGCCGTGCGGGCAGACCTGCACCGTGCCGAACGGTCCGACCAGCTCCGCCAGCCGCGCGTTCACGGCGTCGACCTGGGCCCGCGTCAGGACGCCCCGGGCGACGCCCGACTGGTTCGACACCAGGCCGACGGCGATCCCCGCCGCACGCAGCGCGTCGAGCACCTCGCGCGCGCCGTCGACGGGTCGCACCTGCGCCGGGTCGCCGTTGTAGGGCACGTCGTGCACGAGCGTGCCGTCCCGGTCGAGCAGGACCGCCCGCACCGGGACGGGCCACGGGTCGACGCCGCCGCGGTGCGCGAGCGTGCCGCGCAGCCGGTGCCGGACGGCGACGAACGGGATCACGGCGCTGGTCCACGCCATCCGGCGCCACTCGGGCGCCCAGTCCGGCTCGCCGGGGCGCGGGCCCGGCGCGATCCGCCGGCGCGCGAAGTCGGCCGTCAGCGCGAGCCACGCCGCGCCGGCGAGGGCCGCCGGCCGGCGGTGCCCGGTCAGTGCCGCACCGGCCGCGAGCCCGGCTGCGGCGACCGTCGCGACGTGCCACCGGAACCGGCCGCGTCCGGTCTCGGCCAGCTCGCGCCAGCCGGGACCGTGCAGGGCCCGCATCAGCGCGTCGTCGGCCGCGCCGGCCTGGACGCGCACGCTCACCCGGTCGTCCGCGGGCCGGACCGGGTGCGTGGTGGTCCGGGTCCCGCGCGTGAGGACCCAGCCCGCGAGCCGCACCCGCAGCGCGAGGTCCGAGTCCTCCCGGTAGGCCCGCGGGAACCGCTCGTCGAAGCCGCCGGCCTGCTCCAGGGCCTCACGGCGGAACGCCATGTCCGCCGTCGCCCACCGCGCGCCCTCGAGCCCGGCGGTGCTGCGCTCCCAGTCCAGCGGGGGCCGGTGGGCGGGCAGCGGGACGTGCAGCCGCGCCTGCGTGGCGGCGACGTCCGGGCCCGCGGCGGCCAGGTCGGCGGCGAACGCGTCGGCCCAGCCCTCGGGGAGCAGGACGTCGTCGTCCAGGAACGCCACCCACGGGGTCCGCGTGCTCCGCCAGCCGGCGTTGCGGGCCGCCGCCGGTCCCCGCCCGCCCGACCGCAGCACCCGCAGCGGGGCGGGCAGCGGGGCCAGGTCGGCGAGGTCGAGCGGCGTGGTGTCGGCGAGCGGCCGGTCGTCGACGACGACCACCGCCTCCGGCGCCGGGAGCGCGTCGAACCGCTGAGCAGCCAGCGACCCCAGCATCGCGCGGAGCTGCGGGCGCCCGATCGTCGGGACGACCACCGACCACCGCGGGCCCGTCACGGCGCGACCGCCCCGGCCCGCTCCTGCCGGGACCCGTCGGGCGCCGCGAACACCGCCGCCCGGCGCACCAGGTGCGGCCCCATGACCAGCAGGTCGACCGGCGCGGAGCCGAACAGCTCCAGGGCGTCCCGCGGGTCGTCGACCATCGGCCGTCCCGCGGTGTTGAGGCTCGTGTTGATCACGACCGGCAGGCCCGTGCGGTCGCGGAACGCCTCGATCGTGGCGCCGAGGCGCGGCTGCACGGCGGGGTCGACGGTCTGGATGCGGGCGGTGCCGTCGACGTGCACGGCGGCGGGGATCCGGTCCCGCCACTCCTGCGCGACGGTGTGGACGAACAGCATGTACGGGCTCGGGATCGGCCCGGCGGAGAAGATCTCCGCGGCGTGGTCGAGCAGCACCATCGGCGCGACGGGCCGGAACTGCTCGCGGCCCTTGACGTCGTTCAGGCGCTCCAGGTTCTCCGCGCGGCCGGGGTGCGCGAGCAGCGACCGCTGGCCGAGCGCGCGCGGGCCGTACTCGCTCCTGCCGTCGAACCAGGCGACCACGCCGTCGTCGGCGAGCACGCCGGCGACCTCCGCGGCGAGCTCCTCGGTCGTCGCGGGCGTCGTGAACGGCACCTTCGCGAGCCGCAGCCGCGCCGCGATCTCCTCGTCCGACCAGGACCGGCCGAGCGCCGCGGACGGCATCGGGTGCAGCGGCTCGCCCTCGTCGGCGGCGACCTGCATCGCGGCGCCCAGGGCGGTGCCGGCGTCGCCCGCCGCGGGCTGCACCCACATCTCCTCGAAGCCCGACTCGCGCCAGATCCGGGAGTTCGCCACGCAGTTCAGCGCGGTGCCCCCGGCCATCGTCAGCACCCGGTCCCCGGTGCGCTCGTGCAGCCAGCGCGCGAGGTCGACCAGGACCTCCTCCAGCCGCGCCTGCACCGAGCACGCCAGGTCCGCGTGGTCGCCGCCCCACGTGCCGTCGTCGACCCGGGCCGGCGCCCACCGGCTCCAGTCCGGGGCCTCGGCGACGAACCCGCCGTCGCCCGTGGCGCGGATGACGTCCCGCAGCTCGTCCAGGAAGCGCGGCTTCCCGTAGGAGGCCAGCGCCATGACCTTGTACTCGTCGCTGGACCGCAGGAACCCCAGGTGCTCGGTGAGGGACTCGTACACCAGCCCCAGCGAGTGCGGCAGCTCCTGGCTCGCGAGCACCTCGAGGCGGCCGTCGACGTACCGGCCGGCCAGGTGGGAGGCCCGCTCGCCGCGGCCGTCGAGCACGAGCACGCTGCTGGTCGGGTGCGGCGAGGCCAGCGCGGCGGACGCGGCGTGCGCGACGTGGTGCGGCACGAACCGGACGCGCGACCGGTCGAGGCCCGGCAGGGCCGTGGCGAGGAAGTTCGGGGCCTTCTCCGCGTACATCAGCCGCAGGTGGTCCCACGGGTCCGTGAGGCCGAGCTCCTCGGCCGGCTTGGACAGCGCCGGGTCGAACGAGTACGCGACCGCGTCCAGGTCCTCCGGCCGCAGGCCCGCGACGTCGAGGCACCAGCGCATCGACAGCTCCGGCAGCTCCCACGCGGCGAACGGCACGGGCCGCTTGCCGTGCTTGCGGCGGCTGAACCGCTCCTCCTCCGCCGCGGCGACCACCTGGCCGTCGACGACGAGGGCGGCGGAGGGGTCGTGGTAGATGGCGTTGACGCCCAGGATGCGCATGAGTGGCCGACCTTCCCTGAGTCGTACAGAGTCGAGGTGCTCGACGTACGAGGGGACGTGGCTCGGGCCGCTGGCTGGACCCGGCGATCGTGTGCTCCGCGCCACTCTGTCCGGGTGAAGCACGGTTCGCATCTTGAACCGTGCTTCCGATCCGTCCGGTTCGTCCCGATCCGCTCTCTGACCCGTTCCGAACCGTCCCGTTCCTGCTCCTCACGACCCTCCGGAGGCCCACGTGACCCTGACGTCCGCCACGCCGCAGCAGCAGATCGCCGCGGGCAGCCGCCTCGCCGAGCACCTGGTCGACGGGCACGTGCGCCCCGCGGCCGGTGACCGGGAGGTGCTGCGCGTCGCGCCCACCACCGGCGAGCCCGCCCTCGTGCTGGTGACCGCGACGGCCGCCGAGGTGACGGAGGCGGTGACCGCGGCCGACGCCGCCCGCGCCGCCTGGCGCCGGACCGCGCCGGGGGAGCGCGCCGCCGCGCTGCGGGCCGCCGCGGCCGCCGTGCGCGCCGAGGCCGACGTGCTCGGCGCCGAGCTCTGCGCCGCCACCGGCCGCCTGCTGGGCCAGTCCGTGGAGTCGGCGCTGGTGGCGGCCGAGCTGCTCGAGGAGGCCGCGACGACCGGGCTCGGCGCCACGGGCCGGACGCTCGCGGGCGCGGGCGGCGCGCTCGACGTGGTCCGGCGGGAGCCGCACGGCGTGGTCGCGGTGATCACGCCGTGGAACGACCCGTACCCGGCGGCTGCCGGCCTGCTCGCCGCCGCGCTCGTCACCGGGAACACCGTCGTGCACAAGCCGTCCGAGCGGTCCGCCGTCCCCGGCTGGCACCTCGGCCGGCTCGTCGCCGAGGCGCTGCCCGCGGGCGTCCTGAACGTGGTGAACGGCGACGGGGCGACCGGGCAGGCCCTCGTCGACGACCCGCGCGTGGCGCTCGTCGCCCAGGTGGGCAGCACCGCGACGGGCCGCCGGATCGCGGCGACGGCCGGGGCCCGCGGCGCGCGGGTGCTGCGCGAGAACGGCGGCAAGGACCCGATCCTCGTGGACGCCGGGGTCGACCCCGCGTGGGCAGCCGGGCAGATCGCCACCGGGGCCTTCACCAACACGGGGCAGCTCTGCACGTCGGTCGAGCGGGTGTACCTGCACGAGGAGGTCGCCGACGCCGTGCTGGCCGAGCTGGTCGCGATCGCCGAGGCGCTCGTCGTCGGCGCCCCCGACGACCCGGCGACCGGGCTCGGCCCGCTCGTGGACGCCGAGCAGCGCGCCGTCGTCGAGGCGCACGTCTCCGGCGCGCTCGCGGCCGGGGCGCGGGCCCTGACCGGCGGCACGACGCCCGAGGGTCCGGGCACGTACTACCCGCCGACCGTCCTCGACGGCTGCACGGCCGACATGGCGGTGCTCACCGAGGAGACGTTCGGCCCCGTGGCCGCGGTCACCCGCGTCCGCGACTTCGACGAGGGGCTGCGGCTGGCCTCCGCCGGGCGGTACGGGCTGGCGGCCACCGTCCTGACGCCCGACCTGGAGCACGCGCTCCGGGCGGCCGACGAGCTCGAGGTCGGCACGGTGAAGATCAACGCGGTGTTCGGCGGCGCGCCCGGCGGCTCCGCCGACCCCCGGCGGGACAGCGGCGCGGGCGCGGGGTACGGGCCGGACCTGCTGGCGGCGATGACCGTGCTCAAGGCCGTGCACCTCGAGCCGGCGCCGGGGGCGTGAGCGTGCTGCGCGGCGCGCGGTCGGACGACCGCCGGGCACCCGGGCGGTGGCTCGCGCGGACGGTCGGGGGCGCCCGCCCGCGCGGCCTCGACCCGGCCGCGGGCGTCGTCGTCACGGACGCCGGCGACCCCGGTGCCCCCGCCGTCGTCCTGGTGCACGGGATCGGGGTGTCCGAGCGGTACTTCCGGCCGCTGACCGCCGAGCTCGCGCGGGACCGCCGGGTGCTCGTGCCGGACCTGCCGGGGTTCGGCCGCAGCCCGAAGCCGGAGCGGGTCCCCACCGTCGAGGACCTCGCGGACGTCGTCCTGGCCGTGCTGCGGCACCGCGGCGTCGACCGGGCCGTGCTCGTCGGGCACTCGATGGGCGCGCAGGTGGTCGCCGAGGCGATGCTGCGGGCCCCGGAGGTCGTGGAGCGGGTGCTGATGATCGGCAGCGTCGTGGACGCCGCCGCGCCCACCGTGCTCCGGCAGGCCGGGCGGCTCGCGCGCGACGGGCTGCACGAGCCGCCCGGCGTGAACGCGATCGTGCTGACCGACTACCTTCGGGCCGGCCCCCGGTGGTACTCCGCGGTGCTGCCGCACATGTTCGCCTACGACACCGCCGCGGCCGTCGCGCGGCTGCCCGGCCCGGCCCTGCTGGTCCGCGGCGCTGACGACCCGGTCGCGAGCCGCGAGTGGGTGCGGGAGCTGGCGCGGCTCGCCCCGCGCGGCGCCGTGCGGGAGGTCCCGCACGCCGGGCACATCCCGATGGCGACGCACGCGCCGCTGGTCGGCCGCTGGGTCCGCGACGGCGTGCCGGAGCTGCGCGACGACGTGCCCGAGCTGCGCGAGGGCGTCCCCGAGCTGCGCGGGGACGCCCGGTGACCGCGCGCCCGGTGCCTTCGAGCCCCGTGCCGCCGCGCCCCGTGCCGCCGAGCCCCGTGCCCGCACGCCCGGGGCCCGTCCGGCTGCTGCGGCACGCCGCGTGGTGGGCGCTCGACTACGTGTACGCCGGGGCCCGCCAGGTGCAGGGCCTGCTCTCGCGCACCACGCCGGACACGTACACCGACCCGCACCCCGCCCGCCGGCCGGCGGTGCTGCTGCTGCCCGGGGTGTACGAGTCGTGGCGGTTCCTGGAGCCGCTGGCCCGGGACCTGTTCCGGCACGGCCACGCCGTGCACGTGGTCGCCCCGTTCGGCCTCAACCGCGGCAGCATCCCCGACATGGCAGAGCTGGCGGCCGCCGCCCTGCGCGACGAGGACCTGCGGGACGTGGTGATCGTCGCGCACTCCAAGGGCGGGCTGATCGGCAAGGCGGTCATGGGGCGCACCGACGTCCGGGACCGGGTGCTCGGCATGGTCGCGGTGAACACGCCGTTCTCGGGCTCCCCGTACGCGCGGCTGCTGCCGCTGCGGTCCGTCCGCGCGTTCCTGCCGGACGACGAGGTGCTGACGGCGCTCGCGGCCCAGCGCGCGGACAACAGCCGGATCGTGTCGGCGGCGACCGTCTACGACCCGCACATCCCCGGCGGCAGCGCGCTGCCCGGGGCGCGGCTGGTCCGGCTGGCGACGCCCGGGCACTTCCGGTCCCTCACGGACCCGGGCCTCGTCCCGCTGCTGCTCGCGGAGCTGGAGCGGTTCGCGGCGGGCCCGCCCCCGGGCGCGGCGCCGCCCGCCCCGACGAGGCGGCCACCCCGGCCCCCTGACCGTCCCGGCCGCGTCTCCAGCCCGACGGTGGAACGTTCGGGCGGACACGCGGTCGGCGTGTCCGTCCAGACGTTCCACTCGACGCGGGGCGGCCGCCGGCGTCAGCTGCCGGCGACGTCCTGCGCGCGCCGCGTCGGGTGCTCCGCCCCGCGGGACCGCAGCACCGTCCGCCCGACCACCTGCTGCCAGGTCGCGGTGCGCTCGGAGCGGCCGGTGCCGATGAACGACACCGCCCAGTGCAGCAGCGTCGTGATCCGGTTCTTGAACCCGACCAGGTAGACGATGTGCACGCCGAGCCACAGCAGCCACGCGACGAACCCGGCGGTCTGCACCGGCCCGATCTTCGCGACCGCCTGGAACCGCGACACCGTGGCGAGGCTGCCCTTGTCGCGGTAGACGAACGGCTCACCGGTCGGCTCGCCCTTGACGTGCCGGATGATCTCCTCGGCCGCGTACCGCCCGGACTGCATGGCGGCGGGCGCGACGCCGGGGACGCCCTTGCGGGAGGCCATGTCGCCGACGACGAACACCTCCGGGTGCCCGGGCAGGGACCCGTTGGGCTCGACGCTGACGCGCCCCGCCCGGTCCACCTCGGCGCCGGTCTGCTCCCCGAGCCGGCGGCCCAGCGGGGAGGCGGACACGCCTGCGGCCCACACCTTGGTCTGCGCGTCGATGCGGGTCCGGTTGCCGTCGGTGTCCTCCACGTCGACGAAGTCGGCGCCCACGTCGACGACCTTGTGGTTCATCAGCAGCTCGACGCCGAGGCCCTCGAGCGTGCGGGCGGCCGACTCCTGCAGCTTCTCGGGGTAGCCGGGCAGCACCTGCGGGACGGGGTCCACCAGCAGGATGCGGGCCTGCGAGGGGTCGATGTGCCGGAAGTTGCCGCGCAGCGACCGGTGCGCCAGCTCGGCGAGCTGGCCTGCCATCTCGACGCCGGTGGGGCCGGCACCGACGACGACGGACGTCATGAGGCGGGTGCGGTCGGCCGGGTCGGGCGCGAGCTCCGCGAGCTCGAACGCCCCGAACACCCGGCCGCGGATCTCGAGGGCGTCGTCGATGCTCTTCAGGCCCGGGGCGTGGTCCGCGAACTGGTCCTTGCCGAAGTAGGACTGCCCGGCGCCGGCGGCGACGATCAGGCTGTCGTAGGGCGTCCGCGTCTCCCCGAGCGGCGAGGACGACACGACGACGCGGTTCTCCACGTCGATGTCCGTCACCACGCCCAGCAGCACCCGGGCGTTGCGCTGGCCCCGCAGCACGTCGCGGGTCGCGGGGGAGATCTCCCCGACCGACAGCACGCCCGTAGCGACCTGGTAGAGCAGCGGCTGGAACACGTGCGTCGCGGTGCCGTCGATGACGGTCACCCGCACCGGCGCACCGGCCAGGGCCTTCGTGGCGAACAGGCCGCCGAAGCCGGAGCCGATCACCACCACGTCGTGGGGCTTGCCGGGTGTGCGCGAGGGGACGCTGGCGCTCATCGGGGGTCCTTCCGCGGTGGGGTGGCGGGACCCGTCCGACCCTACGAGCGCGGTGGTCGGAGCGCGCGCGGAGCCGGCGTGCACCGGCGCGTGCCCGGCCGGCGCCCCCGGCTCAGGCCGGCGGCGCGAGGATGTCGGCCAGGCTGAACCCCACCGGCTCCTCGAGCTGCGCGTAGGTGCAGGTGGCCGGGTCGCGGTCGGGGCGCCACCGGCGGAACTGGGCGGTGTGCCGGAACCGGTCGCCCTCCATGTGGTCGTACGCGACCTCGACCACGAGCTCGGGCCGCAGCGGCACGAACGACATGTCCTTGCCGGCGCTCCACCGGCTGACCGCGCCGGGCATCCGCTTGTCGCCGTGGGCGGACTGGTCGGCCCAGTCGCCCCACGGGTGCCCGGACAGGTCGTCGGCGCGCAGCGGCTCCAGCTCCTCCACGAGCGTCTTGCGCCGGGCCATCGGGAACGACGCCGCGACGCCGACGTGCTGCAGCCGGCCGTCGTCGGTCCACAGCCCCAGCAGCAGCGAGCCGACGACCGGGCCGGACTTGTGCCAGCGGAAGCCGGCGACCACGCAGTCGGCGGTGCGGGCGTGCTTGACCTTGAACATCGTGCGCTTGTCCGGCTGGTAGGTGCCGTCCAGCGGCTTCGCGACGACCCCGTCCAGCCCGGCGCCCTCGAACCGGCCGAACCAGTCCTGGGCGACCGCGAGGTCCGCCGTCGACGGCGTCAGGTGCACCGGCGCCTGCGCCCCGCCGAGCGCGTCGACGAGCCGTGCCCGCCGGTCGGCGAACGGCGTCCGCATGAGGTCGTCGTCGCCGAGCGCCAGCATGTCGAAGCCGACGAACGACGCGGGGGTCTGCTGGGACAGCAGCCGCACGCGGCTGTCCGCCGGGTGGATGCGTTGCTGCAGCGCGTCGAAGTCCAGCCGGTCGCCGGACACCACGACGATCTCCCCGTCGACGACGCACCGCTCGGGCAGGTTCGCCTTGAGCGACTCGACGAGCTCCGGGAAGTACCGCGTCATCGGCTTCTCGTTGCGGCTGCCCAGGACGACGTCGTCGCCGTCCCGGAACACGATGGTGCGGAACCCGTCCCACTTGGGCTCGGTGTGCCCGAGGTCGGGGATCTCCGGGACGGCCTTGGCCAGCATGGGGGAGACGGGCGGCATCACGGGCAGGTCCATGGCGCCCATCCTGCTCGTTCACGCCCGGCGGCGCAGCGCCCAGACCGCTCCGGCCACCGACGCCGCGCACCACGCGAGCAGCACGACGAGGGAGCGCGCGGGCAGGGCGAATGCGTCACTCACGAGGCCCGCCCGGACGAGCTGCGCCATCGGCTCGATCGGCAGCCACTCGTGCGCGCCCTGCAGCCACCCGGGCATCCGCTCGGCGGGGTACGACACCGGGCTGAACAGCAGCACGACGAACACCAGGGCCTGCGTCATCAGGGACGCCAGCGCGGGCGCGAGCAGGGAGGCCATCGCGTACCCGACCGCGGCGGCCGTGAGCGAGACCAGCAGGGCGCCCGGCACGAGCCACGGCGCCACCGACAGGTCGATGTCGAACCGCAGCACGCCGGCGACGACGCCGAGCACCATGCCGGGCAGCGCGAGCACGGTCCACACCAGCAGGTCGCTGATCAGGAACAGCGACCGCGGCACCGGCAGGGTCCGCATCCAGTCGAGGCTGCCCTCGGTCCGGGACTGGGACAGCAGCTGCGGCGTGATGACCAGCCCGATGGTGATGAGCGTGACGGTCGGTGCGCCGGTGGCGAGGTAGAGCGCGGTGGCCGGGTCCGGGTCCCCGACCAGCAGGCCGTAGCCGATCACGGTGGCGACGGCCATGAACACCTGCACCACGACCATCAGGGGCAGGAAGGTCGACTGGCGGCGGAGCTGCCACTGCGCCAGCAGCAGGGTCTGCTCGACGGCGGTCACGCGGCCTCACCCGCCAGGGCGGGGGCGGCGCCGGCGTGGTGCTCGTCGCCGACCAGGTCCACGTACACGTCCTCCAGGGACGCGGGGGTGAGCGCGTACCGCTCCAGGCGGCCGGCCGCCACCTCCGCCTGCGCCCACCGCACGACCTCCGCGGCGTCGTCGGACCGGACCGTCCCCGTCTCGCGGCCGCGCGACGCGGACACGCCGCGGACGGCGGGGTGCCACGCCCAGTCACCGTCGAGGTCGTGCGCGAGGTCCGCCTCGACCGTGAGCGTGTCCTGCAGGTGCGCGGTGAGGCCGGCGGGGGTGTCGTCGGCGAGCACGACCCCGTGGTCCAGCACGGCGAGCCGGTCGACGACCCGCTCCGCCTCGCGCACGTTGTGGGTGACCAGCAGGACCCCGCGGCCCTGGTCGGCGAGCGCGCGGATCTGCTGCCACAGCAGCCGGCGGCGCACCGGGTCGACGTCGTTGGTCGGCTCGTCCAGCACCACGAGCCGGCCCGGGGCGACGACGGTCATCGCGAACGCCGTGAGGCGGGCGATGCCGCCGGAGACCTTCTCCGCAGGCGTGTCGGCCCACGGGCCGAGGTCCAGCGCGTCGATCAGCTCGGTCGCGCGCGCCCGGACGGCGGAGCGGTCCGCGCCCCGGATGCGTCCCACCAGCTCGATCGCGCGGCGGGGCGTCAGCCCGGTGATCGGGACGTTGGCCTGCGCCTGGATCGACACGAGCCGGCGGGCCTGGTCCGGGTGGGCGACCGCGTCGACCCCGGCGAGGCCGATGGTCCCCGCGTCGGGCCGCACCAGGCCGACCACCTGGTTCACGAGCGTGGTCTTGCCCGCTCCGTTGTGGCCCAGCAGCCCGACGACCTGCCCCGCGGCGACGTCCAGGTCGATCCCGTCGTTGGCCTGCACGCCGCTGCGTCCGCGGTACCGCTTGCGCAGACCCCGCACGCTCAGCACGTCTGCCGATCCCATCGTGCACCTCCTCCGTCTCGTCACATACCGATCGGTACATCGGTGAACGTAGCAGCACGGACAGTCACATACCAGGGGGTATCACGGCGAGTCTGTGGGTGTTCGCCCAGGTCATCACGCCGGGACGATCGTCCCACTCGCATCGGCATACCGGACGGTACGGGAGTGGGTACGATGGCGGCATGGCCCGCACCCCCGACCGCGACGACCACCCCGACGACACCATCGGCGCCGCGACCCGTGCCCTCGCGGATGCGACCGCCGCGCTGACCCGCCTCATCGGCAAGCAGGTGCAGAGCGTCGTCCCCGAGGTCTCCGAGGCGGTCGCCGCGAGCCTGCGCGAGGCGTCACGCGGCCTGGCCGACGCGTCCGAGCACGTCCAGCGGGCCGGCGACGGCAGCCGGGCCGAGGGCCGCCGGCGGGAGAAGGTGGACCGCACCCGCGCCGACCTGCTCGACGCCGCCGCGCGGGTCATCGCCGCGAAGGGGTACGAGGGCGCGTCCGTCGGCGACATCGCCGCCGAGGCCGGGTACACCAAGGGGGCGCTGTACGGGCACTTCGGGTCCAAGGAGGGCGTGTTCCTCGCCCTCGCGCGCGAGCGCCTGGGGATCGCGATGTCCGACCCCGACCTGGACATCCCCGGGCTCAGCACCGACGGCGTCGACACCGCCGCCCTGGCCGGCTGGCTGCGGGACGCGCAGGACGACCCGAACCTGCTGCTGTCGCTGGAGTTCCTGACCTACGGGCTGCGCAACCCCGACGCGGGCGGCGAGCTCGCGGCGCTGCACGTGCGGTCGTTCGACCTCGTCGCCGAGCAGGTCGCGGCCATGCGCGTGGCCCGGCGTCGCGCGGCCGGTGCCGAGCCAGGGCCCGCCGACCCGACGCAGGACGACCGGGACGCGGCGCTCGCGGTCATCAGCGTGCTCAACGTCGCGACGCTCGAGGGCAAGCTCACCGGGTCGGAGCACATGTCGCCGGAGGCCGGTGCGCGGATCATCGCCCGGCTGCTGGCCGGCTGAGGGTCAGCCCGCGTCGCGGTGCGCGTTGCGGGACAGCCGCAGCGGGACGGCGAGCCACACGACCGAGAGCCCGACGATGACGAGCGCGCCGGCGATCCAGCCCGCCGTGCGGTCGACCACGACGTCGAACAGCAGCAGCGCGGAGCCCGCCAGCACGAGCGCGAGCATCGCCAGACCGGTCTGCGCCATCTTGTCCGCCGACTCCACCAGCTCCCGCTTGAGGTGCCGTCGGAACAGGATCCGGTGCAGCGACACCGGCGCGACGATGAACCCCGTCGCCGCGACCGCGAGCACCACGAGGATGAGGTAGACGCCCTTCTGGTACTCGTCGAGGTCGAGGAACCGCTGCTGGAACGGCACCGTCAGCAGGAACCCGGTGAGGATCTGCACGCCGGTCTGCGCGACGCGCAGCTCCTGGAGCAGCTCGTTCCAGTTCCGGTCCATGCGCTCGGTCGGCGTCTCGCTGCGCCCGTCGTCGGCGCGTGCGGCGCGCTGCTGGTCGGTCATGGTCGTCCTCCGTCCCGCGCCGCGGGGGAGGGGGAGTCCCGCGACGCGCTCGCCGTATGGTGCCGCGCCGCCGGGCTCAGCGCAGGTCGAGCAGCAGCGTGTCGGAGCCGCCCACGCGGCCGACGGGCCGGAACCCGCGGCGCTCGTACATCGCGCGCGCCACGGCGTTGCCGTCCTCGACCGACAGGCTGACCGCCCGCCGGCCCGCCTGACGTGCCGCGTCGAGGCACGCGTCGAGCAGCGCGGAGCCCGCACCGGTGCCGCGCCCCTGCGCCAGCACGGCCATCGACAGCTCCGGCACGTCGTCGGCCACGTACCCCCACCCCGGGGCGTCGGCGGTCAGCAGCCGCAGCCACGCCGCACCCACCGGCTCGCCCGTCCCGTCGAGGGCGACCACCCCGAGGTCCGACGGCCGGCCCCAGCCGGCGACGTACCGCGCCAGGTGCGGGTCGGCGGCGACGTCCCGGGCGCGGACGCGCTCCTCGCCGGTCCAGTTCACGGCGGCGGCGACCAGGTCGGTCAGCAGGTCGGCGTCGTCGGCGGTCGCGGGTCTCAGGTGCACGGCGGGAGTCTCGCCCCCCGCGGGCGCGCGGCGCCACCGGATTCGGGCCCGGGGCAGGGGGGCGCCGGGAATGACCGTGCGGCCGCCCGTGTTGGAACGGTACGATCGACCTGCTGCGCGCGGCGACCGGGTCACACCGGGGGGCGGGCGCGGCGATCGACACGAGATTGACAACTCCACAGCAGCACCCACTGGGGGTGATCGGTTTCGACGGTGATCGTCGAACCAGGAGAAGCGGGCCGAGGACACACGGTTATCTCGCTAACGCTCCGTGTAAACCAATAGGTGCCGATAACAAGCGCACCGACTTCGCCCTCGCCGCCTGAGCGAGCCTCGAAGTCCGTCAGCCTGAGCTAGCTTCCGACTCAGTTCCTGGCGTCATCTAGGAAGCCACTGCTCGCAGCCTTCGTCACCGGGGCTGCGGGGACTTTCAGGTGACTGAGCCCGTCCGCGACTTGTCTGCGTGATCGCGGGGGCCGAGAAAATCTGCTGCAGACTGCGCCCGGAGAAGCCCTGGTCCCACGTCATCGGACGCGGGTTCGATTCCCGCCACCTCCACCAGTGACACGAGGCCCGTCCCGCTCGCGGGGCGGGCCTCGCTGCGTCTGCGGCGGCGCGCGTCGGCCCGTTCGCGATCGGTCAGCCGAAGCGGAGGCGGTCGACCATGAGGTCGGCCTCGTCGAGCACGTCGCCGGCCGCCCACGTCATGTCCCGGCGGGACTCGGTGATGCGGCGCAGGACCCCGGCCTCCTCCAACCGGTCGATCGCCGCGTAGGCACGTGCGGTCGAGGCGCCGGTCAGCCGAACGACGTCGCTCGCGTCGACGACGGGATGTCGGGGCAGCAGGTCGAGCAGGACGGCCGCAGCGGAGCCGGAGCGTGGGCTCACGAGGTCACGCCAGGCGGCTGGAAGCGCGATCAGCCGCTCGGCCGAGACGGTGGCCTCTCGGGTCGCGCGGGCCGTGGCCTCCGCCAGGTACGCCACGAACGGCTCGACGGTCCCGGTGCGGTAGTCGTTGATCAGCGCGAAGTACCGGTCACGGTCGGCGACGATGGCCGAGGCGACGGGCACGGCCATCTGCGTCGTCATGCCGCGGTAGCGCCAGCTCGCGTTGATCAGCGAGCGGCCGACGCGGCCGTTGCCGTCGGTGAACGGGTGGATGGACTCGAACTGGGCGTGCGCGACGGCGGCCTGCACGACGGGATCGAGGTCCGTGCGCCGGAGGAAGTCGACGAGGTCGGCCATCAACGCCGGCAGCAGACCCGGTGCCGGGGGCACGTGCAGCGCTCCTCGCGGTGAGCGGTTGGAGCCACCGATCCAGTTCTGCACCGTGCGCAGCGTGCCCGCGTCCCACTTCTCCTCGGGGTCGTCGGCCATGAGCGGGCGGTGGGCCGCGAGGATGTCGTCGAGCGCGATGCCGTGGGAAGCCCGCTCCACCAGCAGGGACAAGCCGTCGATCGCGCCCTTGACGGTCCGGGCGGATCGCGGGGCGCGGATGCCGTGCTGCGCCCGTGCCAGCTGGTCGACGGTCGTCAGCTCTTCCTCGATCCGCGACGAGGCGATCGCTTCGGTACGGAGCAGGAACGGCTCCAGCGTGGACACCTGGTGGGCGAAGCGCTGCTCGAGGACCCGGACGTCGACCGCGGCGCTGCGGGCGACCTCGAGCAGGCTCCCGCC
Source organism: Cellulomonas endometrii (assembly GCF_949769265.1). Lineage (NCBI taxonomy): Bacteria > Bacillati > Actinomycetota > Actinomycetes > Micrococcales > Cellulomonadaceae > Cellulomonas > Cellulomonas endometrii. Next base: position 67,171 of record NZ_CATKPC010000005.1, read on the forward strand.
GAGCGGCAGTTCGAGACCCGCGATCCGGGGCGGGATGCTCGCCACGTAGGTGTCGATCTCAGCGCGTCGCCCTGTGCGGGACGCCCAGGGCATCGTCTCGTGCTCGTGCGGTGGCACTCGGAGGGCGGAGGAGGGAGGCATCGGTCTCCGTAAGCGAGAAGAGCGGGCTCGCTATTCTCGCTTACGGGCACAACCGAGAACAAGGGCGGCGGTGTTCTCGCTTCGTGGGTCGTCAGCGGGGTGGGACCGTCAGGGGGCAGCCACCCGGAACACCGGCCACCCGATCTCGGTGCGCCAGGCCGACGGCTCTGCGGTGTCGCGTGGCCCGACCACGTAGATCTCCCGCACCGGCCCGGCGACCGCGAGCGCGTTGGCGACCACCCACGTGCCGAGCTCGCCGTAGGTGACGTCGATGTCGTGGTGCTCGCCGACGTGCGTCGCGACGGCCATCTCGACCGCCGGCAGGGTCACCGGGTGCACCCGGCCCGTGCGTGGCGGCCGCGGCGTCGGGCGGTAGACCAGCGCGTAACCCCGGCCGTCCTCGAACAGCGCGTTGTCGTACAGGCCGCCGGGCACACCCGTCGGCTCGGCGACCGCGGCGTCCAGCTCGGCCATGGCGCCGGCGTACCAGGCGATGACGTCGTCGTGCGCCACGTCGCCCTCGACCGCGGCGACGGTGGTCGCCGGCACCGCCCGCAGCTCGACGTCGAGCGGAGCCGGTGCCGGTCGCAGCAGCCGGCGCAGGGACGCGACCGCGGCGCGCGTCCGGTCCAGCTCGGACTCCAGCCGGTGCAGGTGGTCGGCGACCAGCTCGGCGCGGGTCCCGGGGTCGGGGGCGTGCAGGATGCGCCGCACGTCGGCGAGGGGGACGTCCAGCTCGCGCAGGCGGTGGACCACCTGCGCGGTCGGGATCTGGTCGGGGCTGTAGGAGCGGTAGCCGGTCGCGTCGTCGACGCTCGCCGGTTCCAGCAGCCCCGCGTCGTAGTAGCGGCGCAGCGTCCGCACGCTCAGGTGGGTGAGCCGCGAGAACTCACCGATGGCCAGCACGCCGCCATGGTGCACCCTCTCCCAGGGGGAGAGTCCAGCCGTTGACCCTCGCGCACCGGGAGCGCCCAGGGTCGGGGCATGACCACTCCCACCACAGTCCAGCCGGGCGAGCTGCCCGCCACGATCCGTGACTACCTCGCCGCGCACACCGCCCACGACACCGACGCGGCGCTCCGCGCGTTCACCTCGACCGCCGTGGTCGTCGACGACGGCACGACCTACCGGGGTGCCGAGGAGGTCCGGCGGTTCCTGTCGAAGGCCGGGGCCGAGTTCCGCTACACCACCGAGCTGATCTCGGCACAGCGCGTCGACCACGCGCACTGGGTCGCGACGCACCGCCTGGAGGGCGACTTCCCGGGCGGCGTCGTCGACCTGGCCTACCGCTTCGCGATGGACGGGGACCTGATCGCGAGGCTGGTTATCGCGCCGTGACCGGCAGCTCCACGTAGTCGCGGCAGCGGACCGGCCACCGCAGCACCGTGCGCTGCGGCTGCGGGATCCGGCGGAGCGCCTCGGCGGGGTCGACCGGCCGGGGCGCGCCGAGCCGCAGCACCCGGCCGCGCAGGAGCATCCGGCACCCGCCCGCCGCGCGGACGTTGCGGAGCCACTCGACGTCCGGCCCGTAGGTCAGCGCCACGGTGACGGTGTCGCCGTGCCGGAACGCCATGAGCGGCGTGCGCCGCACGGTCCCGGTCCGCCGCCCGACGTGCTCGAGCACCACGATCGACCCCCAGCGGCCGGCGACGCGCAGCATGAGCGGGTTGAGCACGCGGCGGTTGAAGCCGGTGATGCGGGTGGTGATGGGCACGGCGGCCTCCGGGGCTCAGGTGATCGTGACGCGGTCGGTGTCGAGGTCGAGGAACGCGGCCATCCGTGCACCCTCCGCCAGCACGGCGTCGGGGTCGCGGAGCGGCTGCAGGGGGTGCACGAGCAGCGTGCCGTCCGCGACGGTCCACCGCGCGGCGACGAACCCGTCCACCAGCACCGTCGCGTGCACCATCGAGTACCCGGGCATCACAGCGGCACGGTGCGCCTCGGGCAGGATCCGGGTGCGGTCGCGGTGCCCGAGCACGGCGTTGTCGAACGCCGCCAGGAACCGGACGGGCGCGGGCGCGTCCTCGTCGGCGATCTCCGCGTCGGGCAGGTCCAGCAGCTCGGCGCCGTCGGGGCCGTGCAGCACGCGCAGCTCGTCCCGCATCGCGTCGACCGCCGGCCGCAGCCGCGTCAGGCCGGTGTACGTCTGCAGGTCCATCACGCCGGCCGGCCCGAACGCCGCGAGGTACCGCCGCACCAGCGCCGGCAGGTCCGGCGGGGCCATCGACCGGCCGAGCCAGACCTCGGCGTCGGACACCGCGATGGACCGGCGGCTCCACCACGACCCCCAGGCGGACGTGTCCGGGCCGTGCACCACCGGGGTCAGCGCCTCGACCGCGGCCGCGAGCACCGCGCCGCGCCGGCCGGGCCAGCGGCCGACCAGCGTCGCGGCGAGGTCCCGGCGCCGCACCAGGTCGTCACCGAGCGCCTCGCGGGCCGCGGCCACCAGCTGCTCCGGGTCGATGCCGCGGGTCTCGGCGGTGTAGTAGGTCGACCGCGCGAGCCGGCTGAGCGCGGGCTGGACCGTGGGCCGCAGCCACACGTAGTCGTCGGCCGTGGTGAGGTGCTGCGTGCCGCGGAGCAGCGGCCCGCGGACGAGCTCGCGCCGCTCGACCGCCGCCTCGAGGTGGTCCCGGGCGAACCCGGCGACCCGCGACCACAGTGCCGCGAACACCCAGTTCGGCTCCTGCGCCTGGAGCGCGAGCACCCGCGCCGTCGCCTCGGCGGGGGACAGGTCGGCCCGGGCGTCGAGGAGCTGGCGCTGCAGGAGCGTCCGGTTGAGCTGCCGGAGCGTCAGCGTGGCCCCGCGGGTCACGGAGGACCCGCTCACCCGGCGGGGACGACGTTCTGGTTCCGCCGGAACAGGTTCTCCGGGTCGTACGTCGCCTTGATCGCCGACAGCCGGTCCCAGGTCGGACCGGGGTAGGCGTCGCGCACGCGCTCCGGCCCGTCGTCGCCGAGGAAGTTCACGTAGGCGCCGGCGTCTCCCTGGTCGAGCAGCGCCGCGGTCCCGGCCACCCACTCCGCGCGCTGCGCGCGGTCGCCCGGGTCCTGCACGAACGCGGCGACATTGCCCATCACGCGGCTGGCCCGGTGCGCGTACGCGGTCGCGTCGGCGGGGACCCGCGCGATCGCACCCCCGAGGACGCGCAGCTGCACGACCCGCATCCCGTCGGTGCTCGTCAGCCGCTCGATCACGCGCTCGGCCAGCGGGAGATCCACGTGGTCGAGCAGCAGCGTCCGCGCGACCGCGGTCGGGCGGTACTCGGGGTCCGCGGGCGGGAACAGCTCCGGGTAGGCGACCGGCCGCACCATGTCCGCCAGCGGGGTGGCGAGCGACCGGAAGGGTGCGAGCGCGCCCTCCGCCGCCTCCGGGGCGCCCGACCAGCACACCAGGGCCATGACGACGAGCGCCCCGTGGTGCTCCGCGGGCACGAACGGCAGCGGCGGGCAGGGCATCACGTTCATGATCGCGCTGAGCTCGTCCGGCGCGGCGGCCGCCGCCGCCATGAACCCCGCGACCGTCTCGGCCGAGGCGGGCAGCAGCAGCATCCCGCCGGTGACCCCGCCGAGCGGGTGCAGCCGGTACCGGAACCGCGTCACGACCCCGAAGTTCCCGCCGCCGCCCCGGATCGCCCAGAACAGGTCCGGGTGCTGCTCGGCGTCCGTCCGCACGACCCGGCCGTCCGCGAGCACCACGTCCGCGGCCAGGACGTTGTCGATCGTCAGGCCCTGGACGCGCGACAGGTAGCCGACGCCCCCGCCCAGCGTGATGCCGGAGATGCCGACGGACCCCGTGTCCCCGAACCCGATCGCGAGCCCGTGCGCCGCGGTGGCCACGGTGACCTCGCCGGCGGTGAGGCCGGCCTCCGCCCAGGCGGTGCGGCCGTCGACGTCGACGTCCAGCCGCTTCCGGTCGCGCAGGTCGATCACGAGGCCGCCGTCGACGGTCCCGTGGCCCGCGCCGCTGTGGCCCCCGCTGCGGACGGCGACCGGCAGGCCCGCGTCCCGCGCGAACGTGACCGCCGCGGACACGTCGCCGTCGTCCACGGGCCGCACGATCACCGCGGGGCGGGGGTCCGTGCCACCCAGCACGATGCCGCGGTACGCGTCGAAGTCCGGGTCGCCGGGCTCCACCACGCGTCCGGTCAGGCGGGAGCGGAGGTCGGCCAGGGAGGTGCTGCTCGACGTGGTCATGCGGCGCTCCTTCGCGCGGCGGGACGGAGTCACCAGCGTCGACCTGTTCGGTCCGCGGGGGCAAGCACCGGGGACAGGTTCCCGGCCGGGGGCCGCGTCCGTACGCTGGCGCGATGGACCTGGGGTTCGAGGGCGAGGTCGTCTGGTGGCGCGGGCCCGCGCCGTTCCACTTCGTCCGGGTGCCCGACGAGGAGGCCGCGGCGCTCCGGGCAGCCGCGTCGCTCGTGTCCTACGGGTGGGGCGTCATCCCCGTCGCGGTGACGCTCGGCTCGACCCGGTGGACCACGTCGCTGTTCCCCCGGGACGGGGGCTACCTCGTGCCGGTCAAGGACGCGGTGCGCCGGGCCGAGGACGTCGAGCTCGGCGACACGGTCGCGCTCCGGCTCACCCTGGACGTGTAGCCGCGCCCCGGTCGCAGGTCGGCTGAGCGGCGATCCGCTCGCGCGGTCGTCGGTGGTCGTCCGTAGGCTCGGGGGCACGGCCTGCCGACGACGTCGCCGGGCCGCCTCGTCGTCACCGTCGACCCGAAGGACCGGCCCCGCATGAAGACGTTCACCCTGCCCGGCACCGACATCGTCGCCCCGGACGTGATCCTCGGCCTGATGCGCATCCAGGAGAAGTCCGACGACGAGGTGCGGGAGCTCGTCCGCACCGCGCGGGACGCCGGCATCGCGTTCCTCGACCACGCCGACATCTACGGCGACCGGCCGCACGGCTGCGAGGAGCGGTTCGCGGAGGCGCTGGACCTCACGCCCGCCGAGCGCGAGGAGTACGTCATCCAGACCAAGTGCGGCATCGTCAAGGACGGCCCGTACTTCGACTTCTCCTACGAGCACATCATCGAGTCGGTGAACGGCTCGCTGGCGGCGCTGCGCACGGACTACGTCGACATCCTGCTGCTGCACCGCCCGGACGCGCTGGTCGAGCCGGACGAGGTCGCGCGGGCGTTCGACGAGCTCGCCGCCGCCGGCAAGGTCCGGGCGTTCGGCGTCTCGAACCACACGCCCCGTCAGATCGAGCTGCTCAAGCGGTCCGTCACCCAGCCGCTCGTCGTCAACCAGGTGCAGCTGAGCATCACGCACTCCCCGCTGATCGCGCAGGGCGTCGCGGCGAACATGGCGGCGCTCGACCAGTCGATCGACCGGGACGGCGGGATCCTCGACTACTGCCGGCTGAACGACATCACGCTGCAGGCCTGGTCGCCGTTCCAGAAGGGCTTCTTCGACGGGGTCTTCCTCGGCGACCGCGAGGCGTTCCCGGAGCTGAACGACGCGATCGACCGGCTCGCCGAGAAGTACGGCGTCACGCCCCTGGGCATCGCGACCGCCTGGATCACCCGGCACCCCGCGCAGATGCAGGTGGTGCTGGGGACGACGACACCGTCCCGGGTGACGGAGGCGGCGGCCGGCTCGGACGTCACGCTGACGCGCGCGGAGTGGTACGAGCTGTTCCGGACGTCGGGCCACACCGTGCCGTGATCCTGGGATTCATCATGAATCCCATCGGTGCTACCGTCGCGGGATGAGCACCCAGATCACGGTCCGGCTGCCCGACGACATGGTGGCGATGGTCGACTCGTTGGTGACGTCGGGTCGCGCCCGCAGCCGCGCGTCGGTGGTCGAGCAGGCGCTGGAGCACGAGGTCCGGCGCCTGCTCACCGAGCGCGACGTGGCGATCCTCCGCGGGGACGGCGCCCCCGACGACCTCGCTCCGCTGGCGGCCTGGGCGCAGGGGCGGCCGGTCGAGGGGCTCGACGGATGAGGTCCATCCACCTCGCCGAGCTCGACAAGCGGCGCCCGGTGCTGGTGCTCACCCGGGAGGCGGTGCGGCCGTACCTCGGCAAGGTCACCGTCGCGCCGATCACCAGCACCGCGCGCGGTCTCGCCACCGAGGTGCCCGTGGGCCCCGAGAACGGCCTCGACCACGCGTCGGTCATCAGCTGCGACAACGTGCTCACCGTTCCCGCCGGTGCGCTCGGCCCGCAGATCAGGATGCTGCTGCCCGACCAGGAGCGGGCGCTGGCGCGGGCGATCTCGCACGCCTTCGACCTCGCGTCGACGTGACGGCCTGCGCGGTGTCAGCGGTGTGCGGGAGCATCGGCGCATGATCTTCGACTTCGAGGCCCCGCTGTGGGAGTGGGACGCCCGCCGCACCGAGCGGTGGACGTTCGTGAGCGTGCCCGAGGACGCGTCCGACGAGATCCTCGAGCGTGCCGGCGCGTTCGCGCGCGGGTTCGGGTCGCTGCGGGTCGAGGTGACGGTCGGTGGCACGACCTGGCGGACGTCGATCTTCCCGGACGGGAAGCGCAAGGCGTACTCGCTGCCGGTCAAGAAGGCCGTGCGTGCGGCCGAGGGACTGACGGTCGGTGGGCCGGTGCGGGTGACCCTGCGGGTGCTGGACGTCTGACGGGCCTCGCCGGGCTCAAGCAGCGAGGTCGACCACCCGCGGCCCGAGGTCCGGCGCCTCGGACAGCGCGGCAGCCGGTGCCGGGGCGGCCGCAGGCGCCTGCGCGGCCTCGCGCGCCCGCTGCCGGCGCGCGCGCAGGACCACCGCGACCGCGTGCGTCCCGACCAGCGCCCACACCGCGTTCGTGACCACCGACGGCCACACCCCGCTGCTCGCGGCGACGAGCCCCATGAACAGCCCCGACACGACGTTCGCCGCCTGGTACCGCCCGGAGGTGGGGGACCACTTCCCCTGCGTGACGAGGACGTAGGCGACGAGGCACGTGACCGCGCCGAGCCAGCCGAGCGCGGTGACGAGAGCGGACACGAGCGTGCTCCAGGAAGGACGAGGGGTGGGTGGAGGGGTGCCGGCTCCCCGCGTGCGGGGTGGGCCGACGCCTCCAGTCTGGCCCTGTGACGGGTTCAGCACAATCGAATGATCGTCCGACCCGGATGTAGCAGAAGTGAATTAGGATGAATGGGTGCCGACCGATCCGCGCCGCCTCGCCGTCCTGCTCGCCGTGCACCGCGCCGGAGGGGTCCTCGCGGCCGCCGACGTGCTGCACGTGACCCCCTCGGCGGTGTCGCAGCAGATCACCCGGCTCGAGGCCGAGGAGGGCGTCGCGGTGCTCGACCGCCACCCCCGGGGCGCGACGCTGACTGCCGCGGGGCGGATCCTCGCCGAGGCGGCGGAGCGCATCGAGTCCGAGCTCGTCGAGGCACGCAAGTCGCTCGCCGCGCTCGGGGGCGAGCTCTCCGGGCGCGTTACGCTCGCCGGGTTCCAGACGGCGATCCGGGCGGTGGTCGCACCGGCGCTGGCCGTCCTGGCCGAGCACCACCCGGGTGTCGAGCTCGTGGTGGAGGAGCGCGAGCCGGGGGAGTCGATGCGCCGGCTGCGGGAGGGCGACGCGGACATCGTCCTGCTGGAGCGCGACGAGGACGCCGACACCCACGTGCCGCGCGGGCAGCGGGACGTGGTGCTGCTGGAGGAGCCGTGGCGCGTGGTCCTGCCGAGCTCCGTCGCGACGCCGACGCAGCTGTCCGACCTCGCCGGGGTGACGTGGCTGGCCGCGGAGGCCGGGACTGCCGCCGCCCGGGCGCTGAGCCGGGTCGCGGCGGCGCTGGGGCCCGTGACCACCCGGCACGTGTACTACGACTTCGACGTGGCGCTCGCGCTGATCGCCGCGGGTCAGGGCGTCGGGATGCTGCCGGCGCTCGCGCTGCAGGGCGAGCTCCCCGACGGCGTGACCGTCGCGACGGTGCCCGGCCTCGGCTCCCGGCGGCTGGTCGCCCGCCACCGCGCCACCCGGAGGGAACCCGGCCCCGCCGTGGTCGCGGTCGTGGAGGAGCTGCTGGCGGTCGCGTCGGGGCTCGACCTGGTCTGACCGGCGCGCTCGCCCGGGCGGGGCCGCGGGGCCGACCGTACGCTCCCGGCATGGACTGCGACGTGGTGATCGTCGGTGCCGGGCTGGCGGGCTTGACCTGCGCGCGGGCGCTGCACCGGCGCGGGTACGCGGTGCGGGTGCTCGAGGCCGCCGACCGGGTCGGCGGCCGGGTGACGAGCCAGCGCGTCGACGGGTTCACGCTGGACCGCGGCTTCCAGGTCATCAACCCGGCGTACCCGGCCCTCGCGGACCTCGTCGACGTCGACGCCCTGCGGCTGCAGCCGTTCCTCCCCGGGGTGGCCGTGCGCCGCGACGACGGTCTCGCGGTGCTGGCGGACCCGCGCCGCGCGCCGCGGGACCTGCTGGCGACGCTGCGCAGCGGGTACCTCCGGCCCGTGGAGCTCGCCGCGCTGGCGCGCTGGCTGGCGCCCGCCCTCGGGTCGGTCCGGCGGCTGGTCGCGGGCGACGACGCCACCCTCGCCGACTCGCTCACCGCCGCCGGGGTGGACGGGCGGATCCGGCGCGAGGTGCTGGAGCCGTTCCTGGCCGGCGTCCTCGGTGACCACGCCGGCGAGACGTCGGCCGCGTTCGTGCGCCTGGTGCTGCGGTCGGACACCCTCGGCACGCCGGGGCTGCCGGTGGGCGGCGCCATCGCGCTGCCGGAGCAGCTGGCCGCCGGGCTGCCCGACGTCGCGACCGGCGTGCGGGTCGACGAGATCGCGGCCATCCCCGGCGGGCACGTGGTGCGCGCCACCGGGGTCGAGGTCCGCGCGCGGGCTGTCGTCGTGGCGGCGGACCCGGTGACCGCGGCGTCGTTGACCGGCCTCCCCGCGCCGACGATGCGCGGGCTGTCCACCACCTGGTGGTCCGCCGACGCGCTGGTGCACCCGACCCGGGCGGTGGTGGTCGACGGCCGCCGGCGTGGCCCCGTCGTCAACGCCGCCGTCGTGTCGCGGGCCGCCCCGTCCTACGCCCCCGCGGGGACCCACCTGATCGAGGCGACGTGCGTGCTGCCGCCGGACGCCGACGCACCGGACCGCGACGCGGTGCGCCGCCAGGCGGGGGAGATCCTCGGCGCGGACCCCCGCGGCTGGACGGAGCTGGCGCGGCACGACCTGCGGCACGCGCTGCCCGCCCTGCCGCCGCCGCTGCGGGACCGCGTCCGCCAGGACGTCGACCTGGGGGACGGACGCTACGTCTGCGGCGACCACCGGGACACGCCGTCGCAGCAGGGCGCGCTGGTCTCGGGCCGGCGCACGGCCCGGGCGGTGGAGCGCCGGCTGGCGGCCTGACCCGGCCCGCACGGTCCCGGCATCACCGGTGCGTCACCCGTTGCCCGTTCCGACCCGCTCGGCGAGCGCCCGCGGGTAGGCGGGGACCGCGGGAGCGAACACGAACCGGCGCTGCACCTCGAAGCTCGCCAGGTACACGACGGCCTCCGTGACCACCTTCGACGCGAGCAGCCCCAGCCCCAGCCCGGTCAGCACCCGGAGCAGCAGGTAGTTCCCGGCCAGCAGCAGCATCGCCAGCACCGCGTACCGCACCGCCGCGCGCCCGGCCCGCGCCCGGTCGCCACCCCGGCCGAACACGAGCCGCCGGTTGACCGCGAAGTTCGTCCCCGCGCTGAGCAGCCGCGCGCCCACCACGGACGCCAGCAGCGACCCGGTCAGCACGTGCAGCACCAGCAGCGCGAGCGTGTCGAGCACGAACGCCGACAGCGACGACAGCGTGAACAGCAGCAGCGGCGCGAGCACCCGCACGGAGTCGGCGAGCGGCCGGAAGTGCGAGGACGCGTTCCGCTCCAGGTAGATGGTCGCGATCTCGACCTCCTCGACCGGCAGCCCCTCCTCCGCCGCGCGCAGCAGGAGGTGGAGCTCGTACTCGAACCGCTCGCCGCGCACGGTCAGCAGCCACGGCAGGAGAGCCGCGGGGTAGCCGCGCAGCCCCGTCTGGGTGTCCCCGAGCCTGCGGCCCGTCGCGAGGTGGAACACGCGGGCGGTCACGCGGTTCCCGACGACCGAGCGCGCCGGGACGGGACCGGTGAACGACCGCCGGCCCAGCACGGTCGCCGGCCGGCCGGCGGGCTGCGCGGCGAGCGCCGCGGCGACCCGGAGGACGTCCGCGACGGAGTGCTGGCCGTCGCTGTCCGCGCACACCACGTCGTGGCCCGGATGGTGGCGCCGGACGTAGGCGAAGCCGGTCTTCAGCGCGCAGCCCTTGCCGCGGTTGGCCGGGTACGTCAGCACGGTGCAGCCGGCCGCGCCGACCCGGTCGAACAGCGCCCGGTACGCTGGGCCGCTGCCGTCGTCGACGACGAGCACGCCCGCGTCCGGGGCGGAGGCCCGCAGGTCCTCGACCAGGCGGACCAGCCGCTCGTCGGGCTCGTAGGCGGGGATGAGCACGATCACGGCTCAGCCCTCGATGTACAGGATGTCGGAGGTGCCGCGCTCGGTGCCCGTGCCGAGGGGGTCGTTGACCAGCTCGCCGTCGAAGTACATGGTCGACGAACCGCCGCCGTCCAGGTTGTAGGCGGTGGTCGCGCCGAGCGACTGCATGATCTCGGCGAGCTCCGTCATGTCGACCCCCGCGCTGTAGCCCGGGGAGCGGCCGTCGACAACCACGAACACCAGGTGGTTGTCGTCGATCACGCCGACGGCGGTGCGGGGCTGGTCGCCCTGGATGGAGTGGTTGCCGACGTTGGTGTCGACCTCCACGTCCTCGATCCCGTCGACGACCTCGCCGTCCTCCACGATCGCCGGCCCGAACGACAGCGTGTTCCAGACGCCCGCGGCGACGAGCTCGTCCGCGGTGGTGGTGGTCTCGTCGTGGACCTCGACCGTGCCGTCGGCGTAGAAGGCCAGTCCCTCCCGGGCGCCCTCGTCGCGGTACACCACGCCGTTGCGGATGACGATGCCCGTGTCCCGGAAGCCGTAGTAGTCGCCGTTGACCGCGAACACCGCGTCGTTGGCCTCCGCCATCTCGGACGTGGTCTGCGTGATGTTGGTGCCGAACTGGTTGTTCGCGAACGCCGACCGGAGCACGGTGGCGTCCGACAGCGTCACGTCGGCGACGTAGGCCGTGACCTGGTCGTCGCCGCTGCCGGTGACGACCGTCGAGATGCTCACGGCGGCGTCGTCGGACGCGTACGTGGTGTCGGTGACTGTGGCGTCCTCGTCGGAGGCGCCGTCGTCGGAGGCGCCGGTCGTGGTGCCCTGCTGCTCGGCCTCGTAGGCCTGCACGTCGGCGATCTCGACGTGGTCGACCACGAACCGGTCGAGCGCCCACGCCGTGCCGCCGCCGAGGGCGAGGACCAGGGCGAGGGCCGAGGCGACGAGCGTGCGTCGGAGGCGCCGGCGCGGGCGCGGGGGGCGGGGTGGGGGCTGCTGCGTCATGCGCCCAGGTCTACGGAGCGGGCCCAGGCCGGCGCGGTGCGGGGGCTGTGCGCGGCGTATGAGCCGTCACACGCCCGCGCACACGCCGGGGGTGTTGCGTGGTCCTCATCAGGCGCCGGGGACCGTCCGGGCGCCGCTCACGACGAGGTGGCTCGAGATGATGACGGTGATCGGTGGCCCGGTGCAGGCCGGCCCGACGGCTCCGGACTGGGGCGCGGTGAAGGACAAGCACCGCGCGATGTGGGCGCTGGGGGACTACCCGTCCCTGGCGGCCGAGGTGATCGCGGACCTCGGGCCGGCCCTGGTCGGGGTGCTGGGCGTCCGGCCCGGGGAGCGGGTGCTCGACGTCGCGGCCGGCTCCGGCAATGCGGCGGTCCCCGCGGCGCTCGCGGGCGCGCAGGTGGTGGCGTCAGACCTGACGCCGGCCCTGCTGGCGGCGGGGGAGCGGGTGGCCCGCGAGCGGGGCGCGACGCTCGACTGGCAGGAGGCCGATGCGGAGGACCTGCCGTACGCCGACGGGTCGTTCGACGTGGTGATGTCGTGCGTCGGCGTGATGTTCGCCCCGCGGCACGAGGCCGCCGCGGCCGAGCTGACCCGCGTGTGCCGCCCGGGCGGACGGATCGGGCTGATCGCCTGGACGCCGGCCGGGTTCATCGGGCAGATGTTCGCCACGATGAAGCCGTACGCCCCGCCGCCGCCCGCCGGGGCGCAGCCGCCGCCGCTGTGGGGCGACGAGCAGCACGTGCGGGGCCTGCTGGGCGAGCGGGTGCGGGACGTGCGGGTGGAGCGCCGCACGATCCGCGTCGAGCGGTTCACGACCCCGGAGGAGTTCCGCGACTACTTCGCGAGCCGCTACGGCCCGACGATCGCGGTCTACCGCGCGGTCGCGGACGACCCGGACCGGGTCGCGGCGCTCGACCAGGCACTCGTCGAGCTGGCCCGCTGGTTCGACCGCGCGGCACCGGGTCAGCCGCTGGTCCTGGACTGGGAGTACCTGCTCGTCACCGCGCGCCGGGGCGACGTCGCGCGACCTTGACGCCGCGAGGGGCGGGCGGCAGTGTGATGGAGGTCACAGGACCGCCCGCCCGTCGATGCAGGAGCACGCCATGCCCACGCGCCTCAACCCGTACCTCGGCTTCCGCGACAACGCGCGGGACGCGATGGAGTTCTACCAGTCGGTGTTCGGCGGCGAGCTCACCGTCAGCACGTTCGGCGACTTCCAGGCCAGCGAGGACCCGGCCGAGAAGGACAAGGTCATGCACTCCCAGCTCGAGACCCCCGGCGGCCTCGTGCTCATGGCCGCCGACACCCCGAACGCGATGGCGTACACGCCGGGGGACACCTTCTCGGTCTCGCTCAGCGGCGGGCCGGACTCCGACGCCGAGCTGCACGGCTACTGGGACAAGCTCGCCGACGGCGGCACGGTCGTCGAGCCGCTGGCCGTCGCGCCGTGGGGTGACGCGTTCGGCATGGTCACCGACAGGTTCGGCGTGACCTGGCTGGTCAACATCGCGGGGAACGCCGACTAGGCCCGCGGGCCCGCCCCCGGGCGCACGAGGGGACGCGGGAGGTGACCTCCGGCATCACCCTGCTCGGCCCGCCCGGCGTCCGGCGGGCCGGGGCGGACGTGCCGGGGCCGCGGGGCAGCAAGGCGTGGCTGCTGCTCGCGTACCTGGTGCTGGCCGGGCGTCCCGTGCCGCGCAGCCGCCTCGCGGGGCTGCTCGTCGAGGAGGCCGACGACCCCGGTGCCGCGCTGCGGTGGAACCTCTCCCAGCTCCGCCGCACGCTCGACGGCGTCGCGGAGCTCGGCGGGGACCCGCTGGTGCTCCGGCTGGAGCCGGGCACCGTGGTCGACGTGCCGGTGCTGAGCTCCGGGGCGTGGGCCGAGGCGCTCGCGCTGCCCGGCTTCGGCGGGGCGCTGCTGGAGGGCGTCACCCCCCGGGGCAGCGCCGCGCTGGAGCTGTGGCTCGCCGCCGAGCGCGAGCGGGTCGCCGGGCTGACGGCCGCGATCCTGCACGAGGCCGCGCACAGCCGGCTCGCCCGCGGCGACGTCGCGTCCGCGGTCGCCCTCGCCGGGCGGCTGGTGGCCGGCGAGCCGCTCGCGGAGCGCGGGCACGAGCTCTGGGTGCGGGCGCTGGTCGCGGCCGGCGACACCGCGGCCGCGGAGCGCCGGGCGGCCGAGTGCCGGGCGCTGTTCCGGCGGGAGCTGGGGACCGACCCCTCGCCGAGCCTCGCGGCGGCGCTGCGGCCCCGGCCCGCCCCGGCGCCGGCGCGCTCGCCCGCGGCGGTCGACGCGGCGGTCGAGGGCGGCGACGGCGCGGCGCACGTCGGCGCGTACGAGCGGTCGATCGACCTGCTGCGCTCGGCGGTCGAGGGCGCGCGGGCCCTCGGCGACGAGCCCCGCCTCGCCGCCGCCCTGGGCGCGCTCGGGCGGGTGCTCGTGCACGGGGTGCGGGGCAGCGACGAGGAGGCGATGACGGTGCTGCACGAGGCGATGGTCGCGGCCCGGCGCACCGGGTCCTCCGGGGTCGCCGCCCGGGCGGCCCTCGAGCTCGGCCACGTGGAGACCCTGCGGGGCCGGTACCCGCGGGCCGCCATGTGGTTCGGCCGGGCGGTCCGGCTCGGGGGCGACGACCCCCGCCTGCGGGCCTGGGTCGGGGTGTTCGCCGGCATCGGCCGCACCGACCAGGGCGACTACCCGGGATCCGCGTCGACGCTGGACGCGGCGGTCGTGGACGCGCGGGAGGCCGCCGACCTCCGGGCCGAGGCGTACGCGCTGACCGCGCTCGGCCGCCTGCGGGTGCTCCGCGACGAGCGGGACGAGGCGCTGGTCGCGCTGGACCGGGCGTGCGCCCTCGCGCAGGACCTGGGCTGGACGTCGTTCCTGCCGTTCCCGCGGTCGCAGCGCGCGGAGGTGCTGCTGCGCTCCGGCGACCTCGACGCGGCCGACGCGGCCCTGGAGGGCGCCTACGCGCTGGCGTGCCAGGTCGGAGACCCCTGCTGGGAGAGCTACGCCGTGCGGGGCCGCGGGCTGCTGGCGGCCGCGCGCGGGGACGACGCCGCCGCGCTGGACCTGCTCACCGAGGCGCCGACCGTCTGCGGCCGCCAGCGCGACGCCCACGACTGGGTCCAGGCGTACTGCCTCGACGCGCTGTGCGGGTTCGCGGTGCCGCGCGGGCTGCCGAGCGCCGCCGGCTGGGTCGAGGACCTGGAGGCGTTCGCCGCGCGGCGCGGGATGCGCGAGCTGGTGGTCCGGGCGGCGCTGCACCGCGCGGCCCTCGGGCAGGCCGGCGCCCAGGAGCACGCCGACGCGCTGGCCGCGGGGGTCGACAACCCGGTCCTGCGCGCGCGGCTCAGTCCCGCGTCCGCAGCTCCCGCTTGAACCCGACGTGCGACGCCGTGAAGCCCAGCCGCTCGTAGAACGCGTGCGCGCCGGTCCGGGCCCGGTCGGAGGTGAGCTGCACGAGCGCGGCGCCGCGCCGGACGCCCTCGGCGCACGCCCACGTGATCATGGCGCGCCCGACGCCCCGGCCGCGCTCGCTCGCCGCGACCCGCACCGCCTCGATCTGCAGGCGCTCGGCGCCGCCGCGGCTCAGGCTCACCAGGGACGAGAGCTGCAGGGTGCCGACCACCCGGCCGTCGCGCTCGGCGACCAGCAGCAGGTCGTGCGGGTCGGAGTCGATCCGCTCGAAGGCCCGGGCGTACGCCGCGGCGTGCTCCGGCCCGGCGGAGTCGCCGCGCGCCGCCGCGAGCTCGTCGTCGGCGAGCACGGCGACCAGCCCGGGCAGGTCCTCGGCCGTGGCGCGGCGCAGCACGACCGGCCCGGACGGCAGCGCGACGGTGGTCGGCAGGTCGGGCGGCAGGTCCGTCGGAGAGGGGAGGGCGGGCGGTCCCGGCGAGCCGGCGCCCGCGTCAGTCATCGAGCTCGTCCAGCAGGCCACCGCCGACCCAGTCGTCGATCGCGGCCTCGTCGGCCTCGGTGAGCTCCATGCGGGCGCCGCGGCACAGCCCGACGACGTTGTCCGCCCACGCCTCGGCGACGTCCTCGGCCGTGACGGTGTCGTCGAGCTCGAGCCCGACGTACAGCACGCCCGACAGGACGAAGTTGACCGTGGACTTCCCGACCGCGGCGCCCTCCTTCTGGCAGGCGTCGCGGACCCGCCGCGCGGTGGCGGCGCGCTCGAACGGGTGCGCGCGCACGTCGTCGGCGATCGCGGTCAGCAGGACGCGGTAGTTCTCCTTGCTCAGCCCTGGCGTGTCGGTCACGGAGATGACCTGCCGCTGCAGCGCCGTCGGGTCCGTGCCCACGGCGGCGGCGCCGGGGAGGTCGGCCTCGCCGAACCGCTTCGGGTCCCAGACGTAGCCCGGGGACGGCCGCGCGGACACGCCGAGCTCCGGGACGGCCTGCGCGAGCCACGGCAGGAAGCCGCCCGCGCCGGCCCAGCGGGTCGACGGCAGCGTGGGGTCGGCCTTCTGCGCGGCGGTCGCGACGGCGCCCGTCGGCACGGGACGGTCGGCGGAGCGCACCCGCTGCAGGACCGCGCGGCGGGCGGCGAGCGAGCCGGGGGAGGACAGCGCGGCCGCCTGCTCCTCGCGGCGGCCGGACCGGGCGTGGTCGCCGGCGGTCGGGGCCGCGACGGCGGCATCCGCCGAGGCGGCGGGCGCCGCGGCCGGCGCGGGGACGTCGGCCACGTCCGGGGTGTCGGACCCCGGCGCGGCCGCGTCCCCGACGGTCACGAGCTCGGCCAGGTCGTCCGCGGTGATGACGGAGTCCGCCACCGCGCGGTACGCGCTCGCGGCGGGGCTCGCCGTGATGATCGTGACGCGGCGGTCGGCCGCGCGGCAGCGCTGCACCAGGGGGGTGAAGTCGGCGTCGGCGGACACGATGAGGAACTCGTCGTACCGGGTGTCGGCGTCCAGGGCGTCCACGGCGTCGAGCACCAGGTTGATGTCCGCGCTGCTCTTGCCCTGCTGCGTCAGCGACGGGCAGTCGACGACCTGGAAGCCGGCGCGCGTGAAGTTCGGGCGGTACCGGGAGAACACCGACGGGTTGAGGTAGCAGGCCCGCACGAGGAACCGCCGCGTGAAGTCCCCGTCGGCGTCGGTGCCGGACTCGAGCTCCCCCAGCCAGTGCCCCGGGTCGGTGGCGAACGCCTCCGCGGCGTCGGGGTCCAGACGGCGCAGGCCGATGTAGACGTTGTCGAAGTCGACGAACATCGCGGCGCGCAGGCGGCGTCCGGTGTCGATGCGGTCGGGGACGAGGTCGTTGCTCACGTGCCCATCTTGCCCGGTCCGGCGTCCGGGCCGCCCGTGGGCGCGCTCGTAGACTGTCCCGGTGCCGAGCGGACCCGGGGTGACCAGTGGACGTCCGTGACCTCCTGGAGGACCCGGGTCTGGGGCTGAGCGTCGTCGCCGCCGAGCCGGACGCCCTCGACCGGCCCGTCACCGCCGCCTACATCACCGACCTCCCGGACCCGTCGCGGTTCCTCTCGACGGGTGACGTGGTGCTGACCTCCGGTCTGTGGCTGGACCGCCCGGACGGCGCGGCGACGTTCCTCGGCGCGCTCGCGCAGCAGAACGTCGCGGCGCTGATCATCGGGCTGATCGAGATCGGCGTGATCCCGGACGAGGTGATCGCGACCTGCCGCGCCCGAGGGCTGACGCTGCTGACCGTGTCGCCCGGGGTGTCGTTCCGGCAGATCGCGGACGAGATCGCGGCGCGCCAGCCCGGGTCGGCCACCGGCCTGGCGACCCGCACCATGCGGTTCAGCCGCCGGATCGCCGACACCGTGTCGCGCGGCGGTGGCGTGGCGGAGCTGCTCGCCCAGCTCGGCGCGGAGTTCTCGATCGGCTGCTGGGTGATCGACGAGACGGGCGTGCTGCTCGCGTCGGCGGGTGCGGCGCCCGACCGCGCCCAGGTCGCCGCGCAGTGGAACGCCGTCATCGCCCGCGACGACCGGCGGGTCATCGTGCAGGGCGACCAGGGCCCGGCGACGATCACGCGCACGGGGGCCCGCGACCGGTCCGGGTTCTTCGGCTGCTGGGGCGACCACCGGTCGTTCTCGGACGAGGTGACGCTGGCGATGGACGCCCTGGTCGGGGCGCTGCGGGTCGAGATGGAGCTCGCGGGCCGGTGGCGCGAGACCCGCGACGCCCAGGTCGCCTCGCTCGTCACGGCCATCCGCGACCAGGAGGCGTCGCCGGGCGCCATCTCCGCCCGGATGCGGCTGGAGGGCCTGGGACCGCAGGACGAGACCACGATCGTCGCCGCCCGGGTGGACGACCCGCGGTTCCCGCTGCCCGCGGTGCTGGAGATGCTGCACCGCACCCTGTCCGCCCGCGGTCACCGGGTCATGGGCTGCCGGTCGGGCGAGCTCGCGATGCTGCTGGTCAACGGCCCCGGCGGCGACGACCGGCCGCTCGCGGAGCAGCTCACCGAGGAGCACCACCTGCTGCTCGCCGGGCGCCAGCTGCGCGTCGGGATGAGCGACCCCGTGAGCGGGGTCAGCCGGCTGAACTCGGCGATCGCCACCGCGGTGGAGCGCGTGCAGAACGCGTCCGGGTCGGGGCCCGTGGTGGTCTCGACCGCCCTGCACGTGCAGACCCACCGGGCGCTGCTGCGGATGCTCGGCGAGAGCACCCGGTCCGGGTACGCCCGCGAGGTGCTGGCGCCGCTGCTGTCCTACGACGAGCGGCACAACGCCGACCTGGTCGGCACGCTGCGGGCGTTCCTGGACGGCGGGGGCGCGTGGCAGGAGACCGCCCGGCAGCTGCACCTGCACACCAACACGCTGCGCTACCGGATCGCGCGGATCGAGGAGCTCACGCACCGGGACATGAGCACGATGGCCGACCGCGTGGACCTGTTCCTGGCGATGACCTGCCTGGACGAGACGGACTGACTTTCCAGGAGTCGGCCGCGAGGTCGTCACATCCGCACGAGGTCGTCCCGCAGGACTGGCGACCTCGTGCACGTGTGACGACCTCGAGGGGCCGGCGCGTGCGTCGGCGCGCCGGGGTCAGGCGAAGTGGAGCGTCGGGATGCCGTAGGCGACGGGGTCCGGGACGCGGAGCATCGCCGGGGCGAGGACCTCCTCGAGCAGCACCTCGACCGTGTAGTGCGCCTCGGCGCCGAGCAGGTGCCCGGCGAAGCCGGCGGCGGCCGCGTTCTTGACGCCGACGGCCAGGTGCACGTGCGGGAGCGCGGACTGCGACTCCTCGTCCCACAGGATCGTCCCGCTGCCGATGCCCTCGGTGTACGTCACGGTGACCTCGTGCGGGAGCGGGGGCTCCTGGTCCGTGACGGGGGAGTCGGCCGCGATGAACCGGACGCTGCGGAACGCCCCGGAGAACACCGGCACGAAGCCCTGCCGGATGCCGTGCTGCCGGCAGGCGTCGGCGAGGCAGCCGAGCACGTCGTCGCCGGGCTCCAGGACGACCGCGACCCGGCGGCCGGTGGTGACCTCGCTGCTGCGCACGTCAGGCCGCGCCGACGGGGGCGAGCGCGAGCGGGGGCACGGCGGCGCCGACCGACTCGGCGTAGGCGCGGACCTCGGCGAGCAGCGCCGCCTTCGCGTCGTCCGGCAGGAACGAGGAGACGACCGCGTTCGCCGCGAGGACCCCGAGGTCGTCCTGGGTGACCGTGCCGGCGGCGTGCAGCGCGCGGACCGCGTCGTCCAGGTACCCGCCGAAGTACGCCGGGTCGTCCGAGTGCACCGACGCGCGCAGGCCCTCGTCGAGCATGACGGCGATCGGGTGGTCGGCCAGGTCGGGTCCGGCGGTGCGCAGCGCGACGTTCGACAGCGGGCACACGGTCAGCGGCGTGCGGGTCTCGCGCAGGTGCGCGACCAGCTCCACGTCCTCCAGCGCCCGGTTGCCGTGGTCGATGCGCTCCGCGCCGAGGACGTCCAGGGCCTCCCAGACGTAGTCCGGACCGCCCTCCTCGCCGGCGTGCGCGACGCGGCGCAGGCCCTCGGCGGCGGCGCGCTCGTACACGTCCCGGAACAGCGACGGCGGGAACCCGACCTCGCTGGAGTCCAGCCCGACGCCGAGCAGGTGCTCGCGGTACGGCAGCACGTCCTCCAGGGCGGCCATCGCGGCGTCCGGCCCGAGGTGCCGCAGGAAGCACACGATCAGCCCGCCGGACATGCCGTGCCGGTCCCGGGCGCCGGCCAGCGCGGCGGACAGCCCGAGCAGCACGTCCGCGACGGGCACGCCCCGCTCGGTGTGGCTCTGGGGGTCGACGAACACCTCCGCGTGCCGGACGCCCGCGGCGGCGGCGCGGTCGAGGTAGCGGGCGCCGAGGTCGTGGAAGTCCTGGCGGGTGCGCAGCACGTCGAGGTTCGCGTAGTAGAGGTCGAGGAACTCCTGCAGGTCGCGGAACGGCGCGCTGCGGTCCATCCGCGCCGCGCCCTCGGGCACGGGCAGGTCGTTGCGCGTCGCGAGCGTGCGGATGAGGTCGGCGTCGAGCGTGCCCTCGATGTGCACGTGCAGCTCGGCCGTCGGCCACATGCCCCGCTCCTCCCTCGTCGTCGGCGTCGCGCGGACCGGGGGCCCGCGCCGTCCCGGAAGCCAACCACAGGGCCCCGGCCTGCATCTTCGTGCGATCGACCAACGACGCCCGCCGCGCCGCCGCCGCGGGCCTGGGCGATCCGCCGGGCCGCCGCGGTGCCGCACCCGTCGTGTGACGTCCGTGTGACGCGCTCGGGCGGTCGCACAACGGACCGCACCGTCCGGGGCGGGGGAGTTCGGAGGATCCCACATGGCGACGGCGGCGGCGGGCCCTGTGGGATGGAGGGCGTCGCCGCACCGCCGGCGCACCCTCCCCCCTGGCACCGCAGCCACCCGATGCCCCGGGTGGCCGCACGACGTGATCGAGGTTGACGTGACCCGCACCATCACGACCCCGCGCCCCCGGCGCCGCATCGCCGGCCTGGCCGCCGCGGTGACCGCCGCCGGCCTGCTGCTCAGCGCGTGCTCCGGCTCCTCCTCCGACGAGGGCACGACCGCCGCCGGCGGGGGCGAGGACTCCTTCGACGCGATCAGCGTCCAGCTGTCCTGGCTGAAGAACCAGCAGTTCGCCGGGGAGTACGTCGCGGCGGAGGACGGCCTGTACACGGACGCCGGCTTCGAGGACGTGACGTTGACCGCGGGCGGGTCGTCCGCCACGAGCGCGGAGGCCGCCGTCGCGACCGGGCAGGCCTTCGTCGGCATCTCCTCGCCGCTCATCACGGCTCCCGCGATCCAGGGGGGCGCGGAGCTGAAGATCATCGGGTCGACGTACCAGCGCAACCCGTTCGCGCTGATCTCCGCGGCCTCGGCGCCGATCGAGGGCCCGGACGACCTCGCGGGCGCGACCATCGCGGTCTCCGACTCGAACACCCTGGTGTGGAACGCGTTCCTCGCGGCGAACGAGATCGACCCCGCCGACGTCACGACGGTCCCGCTGTCCGACACCTCGATGCTCACGACGGGCCAGGTGGACGGCTACATCGGCTACACCACGTCGGGTGCCTCCGCGTTGGTGCAGGCCGGGTTCGACGCGACCGAGTTCCTGCTCGCCGACGAGGGGCTGCCGATGGTCGGCGAGGTGCTCGTCACCAGCCAGGACGCGATCGACGAGCAGCCGGAGGCCGTCAAGGCGTTCCTGCTCGCGACGGTGCAGGGCTGGCAGGGGGCGCTGGCCGACCCCGAGCGCGCGGTCGACCTGACGGTGAACACCTACGGCAAGGACCAGCAGTACGACCTGGCCGCCACGACGCTGGCGTTCGACCGCCAGGCGGAGCTGATCGCGACCGACGAGACGGCGACGAACGGGATCCTCACCGTCAGCGAGGAGCTGCAGGAGGGCACCATCGCCTCCCTCGGCTACGCCGGCATCGACATCGCGGCGCAGGACCTGTTCGACCTCTCCCTCCTGGACGAGGTGTACGCCGAGAACCCGGACCTGCTGTCGTGACGTCCCCCCAGTCCGCGCCCGTCCCCGTGCAGCCGGCTCCCTCGGCCGCGGGGGCGGGCGCGCCCACGTCCGCCGTGCTCCCGGGCATCGAGATCTCCGGGCTGGACAAGGAGTTCCGCTCGGGGCGCCGCACGGTCACCGCGCTGGAGGACGTGAGCCTGTCCACCCCCCGTGGCTCGTTCCTGTCGCTGCTCGGCCCGTCCGGCTGCGGCAAGTCGACGATCCTGCGCATCCTCGCCGGGCTCGAGACGCCGTCGGCCGGCACCGTCGCGGTCAACGGCGCCCCGGTGGCGCCCGGCCGGCGCGCCGACGGCATGGGCATCGCGTTCCAGGATCCCGCCCTGCTGCCGTGGCGCTCCGTGCAGAAGAACATCCGGCTGCCGCTGGAGATCCAGGGCCGCAAGGACGACGGCATCGTCGACGAGCTCATCGAGCTGGTCGGCCTGACCGGGTTCGAGAAGTCGCGGCCCGCGCACCTGTCCGGCGGCATGCGGCAGCGCGCGTCCATCGCCCGGGCGCTCGCCGTCCGGCCGGACTTCCTGCTGCTCGACGAGCCGTTCGGCGCGCTCGACGACATGACGCGCCAGCGCCTGAACTTCGAGCTGCAGCGCATCTGGACGGAGCGGTCCGCGACGACGCTCATGGTCACGCACGGCATCGCCGAGGCGGCGCTGCTGTCCGACGTGGTCGCCGTGATGTCCGCGCGCCCGGGCCGGATCGTCGAGCTCGTCGAGATCCCGTTCGAGCGCCCGCGCACGCCCGAGATGATGCGGACCCCGGAGTTCCACGCGATCGTCGACCACCTGTCCGGGCTGCTGTTCTCGGACGCCCGGCGGTGAGCGTGCTCGCGCCCGCCCGCCGCGCGCTGGCCCGCCCGTGGGTCGGCGGCACCGTCGGCATCCTCCTGCTCCTGGCCCTGTGGTGGGCGATGACCGCGAACCTGGAGAACAGCACGTCGTTCCCGTCGCCGGTCGACGTCGCGCGCTCGGCGGCCGAGGACGGCTGGTCGTTCTACGGCCCCAACGTCAGCCCGACGCTGGCCCGCGCCGCGCAGGGCTACCTGTGGGGCAACCTCGCCGGCCTGGCGCTCGCGGCCGTCGTGCTGATCGTGCCGCGGCTCGAGGAGGTCGTCACCCAGCTCGGCGTCATCAGCTCGTGCCTGCCGGTCACCGCGATCGGCCCGATCGTCATGGTCATCTTCGGCGGCCGCGCGGCGGCGATCTTCCTCGGCGCGCTGCTCGTCTTCTTCACCACGCTGGTCGGGGCCATCCTCGGGATGCGCTCCGCCAGCCGCAGCTCGCTGGACCTGGTGGCCGCGTACGGCGGCGGCCGGTGGACGCGGATCCGCAAGGTCCAGCTCATGTCGGCGCTGCCGGCGATCGTCACCGCCCTGCAGGTGGCAGTCCCGGCAGCGCTGCTCGGCGCCGTCGTCGGGGAGTACCTCGGCGGCATCGACTCGGGGATCGGCGTGGCGCTCAACGCGGCGCAGCGCCAGGTCCAGCCGGACCGGGTCTGGGCGCTGAGCATCCTCGCCGGGCTGGTCTCGCTCGGCGGCTACGCGCTGGTCGGGCTGCTCGGCCGGCTCGTGACCCCGTGGGCGCAGGAGCGGCGCGCATGACCGGCACCTGGGGGTTCGTCGCCCGGCGCGCGGGCACGCTGCTGCTCGCGGTCGTCGTCGCGATCGGCGTGTGGGTCGCGGTGCTCGAGGTGTTCGACGTCAGCGACCTGGTCGGCAAGCGGCCGTGGCAGGTGCTCGACTACGTCGTCACCGGCGAGGGCGCCGCCGAGCACCGGGCGACCATCGCGGCCGACCTGGTCGTGACGCTGCGCGACGCCGGCATCGGCTACGTGGTCGGCCTGGCCGCGGCGTTCGTGCTGGCCGTGGTGTTCTGCGTCTCGCCGGTGCTGGAGCGGATCGTCATGCCGACCGCGATGGTGCTGCGGTCCATCCCGCTGGTCGTGCTGACCCCGCTCATCACCCTGATCTTCGGCATCGGGCAGACCGGCGTCACCGCGATCGTCATCATCGTCGTGTTCCTGCCGGCGCTCGCGAACATCCTGTACGGGCTGCGCAGCGTCTCCGGGGAGCACCGCGACCTGGTGCTCGCCTACGGCGGCTCCGCCTGGACCGTGCTGCGCAAGGTGGCCCTGCCCGCGGCCGTGCCGTCGACGCTGGCCTCCGCCCGGATCGCCGTCCCCTCGGCCGTGACCGGCGCGATGATCGCCGAGTGGCTCTCCACCGGCAAGGGGCTGGGCGGCGCGATCTCCCGGGCGGCCGGGTCGTTCGGGTACGACGCGATGTGGGCGTCGGCGATCACGGTCGCGGCGGTGACGATGCTCGCCTACGCCCTCGTCAGCATCGCCGACACCCTGGTGCAGGACCGGATGGGCCGGCTGTCGTGACCGGCCCCGTGACGCTCGTCCTGCGCGGCGGCACCGTCGTCGACGGGACGGGCGCGGACCCGGTCGTCGCGGACGTGGCGGTCGCGGGGGACCGGGTGCACGCGGTGGGCCGGGACGTGCCCGCCGGGGACGCGCGGGTGCTGGACGTCGGCGGCCTGGTCGTCGCGCCGGGGTTCGTCGACGCGCACACGCACTCCGACGTCGTGCCGTTCATGGCGGAGGCCCAGCCGTTCAAGGTGCTGCAGGGCGTCACCACGGAGGTGGTCGGCAACTGCGGCAACTCCGCCGCCCCGCTGGTGGACGAGCGCGCGGTCGACCTGCACCGGCCGATCTCCAGCACCGTGGCCGCCGGCGTCGGCTCGTGGCCGCGGACGTTCGGCGAGTACCTGGACGCCGTCGAGCGCCACGGGCCCACCACCCACGTCGCGTCGCTGGTCGGCCACAGCACCCTGCGGATCAGCGCGAACGGCATGGACCAGCCGCTGGCGCCCGGCGCGCTGGACCGGATGGTCGCGCTCGCCGAGGCCGCGTTCGCCGACGGGGCCTTCGGGCTGTCCAGCGGCCTGATCTACGCCCCGGGTGTGTACGCCGGCGCCGACGAGGTCGCCGCGCTGGCCGCCGTCGCGGCGCGCTGGGGCCGGCCGTACGCGACGCACCTGCGCGACGAGGGCGACGGCCTGGCCGCCTCGCTCGCCGAGACGTTCGACGTCGCCCGGCGCACCGGCGTCCGGGTGCAGCTGTCGCACTGCAAGGCCGCGGGCCGCCGGAACCACGGGCGGGCCGCCGAGCTGCTGGCCGCGCTGCACGCCGCGCGCGACGAGGGCATCGACGTGCACGGCGACCAGTACCCGTACACCACGGGGGAGAGCTTCCTCACCGCGCTGCTGCCGGCCGAGGCGCAGGTGGGCGGCCGCGACGCGCTGGTCCGCCGGCTCGCCGACCCCGCCGCCCGGGCGTCGCTGCGGGAGCGCGCGCTGACCGGCGGACCGGGCTCCGGGTCGTGGACCCAGACCACCCCCGAGGGCGTCCTGGTCAGCATGCACACCGACTCCCGGCTGCTGGGCGCGAGCGTCGCGCAGGTCGCCGCCGAGCGCGGGATCGGCCCCTGGGACGCGCTGTGCGACCTGGTGCTCGCCGACCCGGGCGCGATGATGGTCTACGAGCTCATGGCCGAGGCGGACGTCCGGACGATCCTGGCGGACCCGCTGATCGGCATCGGCTCGGACAACTCCGTGCCGGTCGGCAACGCCCACCAGCGCGGCTGGGGCTGCTTCCCGACGGTGCTCGGGCGGTACGTCCGCGACCTCGGCGTCCTCGACCTCCCGGAGGCGGTCCGCAAGATGACCTCGCTCACCGCCGACGCCCTCGGCCTGCCGGGGCGCGGGCGCCTGGTGCCCGGGGCCGTCGCCGACCTCGCCGTGCTGGACCCGGCCACGGTCGGGCACGCCGGGACGCCGCAGCGGCCGTGGGTGCGACCGACCGGGGTCCGCTGGACGGTGCTCGCCGGGGTGGTCGTCGTCGAGGACGGGGAGTTCACCGGGGTGCGCGCGGGGCGGGTGCTGCGCGCGGGACGGCCGGAGCCGCGCGCCGCGGCCGGGGTGGCGGCGTGAGCGGGGCGCACGTGGGCGGGGACCCGGTCGTGGACGCGTCCGTGGCCGCCCTCGAGCTGCCGGTGATGCTGCTGCACGACGCGGCGGTCGACCACAACGTCCGCGTCATGGCGGAGTGGTGCCGCGCCGCCGGCGTGCAGCTCGCCCCGCACGCCAAGACCCACATGTCCCGCGAGCTCGTGCGCCGGCAGGCGGACGCCGGGGCCTGGGGCTTCACCGCCGCGACGCCCGCGCAGGTCCGGACGCTCGCCGGGTGGGGCGTCGCCCGGGTCCTGCACGCGAACGTGCTGGTCGACCGCGCGGCGATCGCGTGGGTCGCGACGCACCTGCTGACCGCGGTCTCCGCGACCGAGTACCTCTGCTACGTCGACAGCGACGCCGGGCTCGACCTGCTGGAGACGGAGCTGGCCCGGCACCGCCCGGCCCGACCGCTGCCGGTGCTGGTCGAGCTCGGCTTCCCCGGCGGCCGCACCGGCGTGCGGGACGACGTCGCGGCGCTCGCGCTCGCGCGCCGCGTGGCCGGGTCCGCGCACGTGCGGCTCGCGGGCGTGTCCGCGTTCGAGGGCCTGATGCCGGCCGGCGACGACCCCGGCGCCCCGGACGGCGCCGTCGAGCT
The DNA here is from genome assembly GCF_949769265.1 of Cellulomonas endometrii. Taxonomy (NCBI): domain Bacteria; kingdom Bacillati; phylum Actinomycetota; class Actinomycetes; order Micrococcales; family Cellulomonadaceae; genus Cellulomonas; species Cellulomonas endometrii. The sequence goes on from NZ_CATKPC010000005.1 coordinate 93,317, forward strand.
GCTCGCCCGCGTCCGGGCGCTCGTCACCGCGGTGACCGACGAGGGCCTCGTCGCGGGCGTGCCGGTGGTCACCGCGGGCGGCTCGTCGTACTTCGACCTCGTCGCCCGTGAGCTCGGGCCGGCGCAGTGGGACCGGCCCGTCACGACCGTGCTGCGGTCCGGCTGCTACGTCACCCACGACCACGGCGTCTACCGACGGACGTCCCCGCTCGGCGCCGACCGCGGCACCGGCACCCTGCGCCCCGCGTTCGAGCTGCGCGCCAGCGTGCTGTCCGTCCCGGAGGAGGGACGGGCGGTCGTCGGCTTCGGCCGCCGCGAGGCCCCCACGGACGACCGGCTCCCGGTCGTGCTCGGGGCGGTGGGGTCCGAGGCCGCCGGCCTCGACGTGTGGGGCTGGGAGGTCACCGGCGTCAACGACCACCACGCGTTCCTCTCCGTGCCGCCCGGCGTCGCCCCGGCGCTCCGCCCCGGGACCGTCCTGCGGTTCGGGATCAGCCACCCGTGCGGCGCGTTCGACCGGTGGCGGCGCATCCCGCTCGTCGACGGCGACCGGGTCGTCGGGTCGATCACCCCCGCGCTCTGACCGCGCTCCCGTCCGCACACGCCCTCCGCCCCTGCTCACGAAGGACTCCGCATGACCGACACCGCAGCGCCCGAGCGCCTCCTCGACGGCATCCCGCTCTGGGACGGCGAGCAGGAGGTCGGGCCCGCGCGGCTGACGTGGTCCGGCGACCGCATCGTCGCGGTCGACCCGGCTCCGGTCCGGCACGACGGGCTCAGCGTGATCCCCGGCCTGGTCGACACGCACGTGCACCTCGGCTACCCCGCGGGCGCGCCGGCGGCGGACCCGTCCGCGTGGCCGATCCTCACCCCGCCGGAGGAGCGGTCCCTGCACGTCGCGGCCAACGCCCTGCGGTGCGCCCGCGCGGGCGTGACCACGCTCCGCGACCTGGCCGCCGACTCGGTGCAGCTCGCGGTGGGCCGCGCGTTCGACGCGGGGGTCCTCGCCGGCCCGCGCCTGCTGTCCCACGGGCAGGTCGGCATGACCGCCGGGCACGGCGACCTGTTCGTGCCGCCGCACTACCCGCACCGCCCGCCGACCGCCGACAGCCCCGACGAGTGCCGCAAGCTGGTCCGGGTCTGGGCCCGCTCCGGCGCCGCCGGCGTGAAGATCTACACCTCCGGCGGCGTGCTCTCCATGGGCGACAAGGTCGGCTGGCGGAACCAGACGCGCGAGGAGATCCGCACCACCGTCGACGAGGCCCACGCGCTGGGGATGCTCGTCGCGGCGCACACGCACAGCGCGGAGGGGCTCGACATCGCGCTCGAGGAGGGCGTCGACTCGATCGAGCACGGCACCGGCATCGCGGAGCGGCACCTCGAGGCGCTCGTGGAGCGGGACCTGCCGGTCGCCCCGACGCTGCTGATCAACGACATCATCGCGGAGGCCCGCCGCCCGGTCTCCGCGGAGGCGCAGGCCAAGGCCCGTGACGTCGTCGCGCTCCGGGACGCCGGGTTCGCCCGCGCCGCGCAGGCCGGGGTGCGGTTCGTGCTCGGGACCGACGCGTCCGGGCAGTTCGTCGGCTTCGGGGACCAGATGGAGGAGGTCCGCGAGATGGCCGCGATGTTCGGGTGGACGCCGGCGCGGGCGCTGGCCGCCGCCACCTCCGACGCCGCCGACGCGATCCGCATGGGGTCGGTGACCGGGCGGCTCCGCGCGGGGCTCGGCAGCGACTTCGTGGTGCTGCGCGGGCGGCCGTGGGAGGACGTGTCGGCCCTGCGGGTCGAGAACATCGTCGCGGTGGTGTCGCGCGGGGTGGTCGTCGCGGGCGCGCTGCCCGCGTGAGGCGGCTCCGCTCCCCGGGCGCGGCGACCCGAGCCCACGGCACGATGGCGGACGTGCCCGCCCGCAGACTCCGCGTCGCCGTCCTCGCCGTCCTCCTGCTCGCGGGGCCCGCGGGCCTCGCGGCGTGCGGGCCGGGCGGGTCCGACGACGCGGTCACCACGCCGGCCTCGGCGCCCGCCTCCACGCTCACGCCCACCCCGACGCCCACGCCGACGCCCACGCCGACGCCCACGCCCACCGGGGCGGCGCTCCCGACGGTCCGCCTCGACGCGGGCACCGTCGCCGACGGCGCCGCGGCGACCGTGTCCGGGGAGGGGCCCGCGCTGGTGAGCGTGCGGCGGGAGGGCGAGTTCGGCGTCGTGGCCCACCTCGACTGCTCCGCGTGCACGGGCGAGGTCGTCGTCACGGCCGAAGGCCGCGGCGACCCGTGGGGTGCGGGGACGGCGCCGCTGACCGGGTCGTACCTCGTCGACGTGTTCCGGGACTCCGAGCCGAAGCAGACGCTGGTCGTGCAGGCGCAGGGGCCGTGGACGATGCGGCTGGAGAGCTGGAACGACCTGCCCCCGGTGACCGGCGTCCAGCAGGGCTCCGGGTCGACGGTGCTGCTCGTCGGGGACACGGCGAGCGCGGTCCGGGTGGACTACACCCCGGCGGGGCCGGGCGACGACCTCCTGGCGCGCGTGTTCTCCGCGGTGGAGGTCGAGGACACCGGGAGCCCGGCCTCCCTCCTGTTCGGGGACGACGTGGCGTTCAGCGAGACGGCCGACGTCCCGATGCCCGGGGTCGTGGCCCTGTCGACGAACGGGTCGTGGACGGTCACGCCGCTGCCCTGACCTGACGCCGGTGCCGAGGGGGGTGCGTCCCGCCGCCCGCCGCGCCAGGCTGGGGGCAGGACGGTGGCGCTCGGGAAGAGGGTGGGCACGGTGCGGGACAGCTACGACTACGTGATCGTCGGGGCCGGCATGGCGGGCGACGCGGCCGCGCGGGGGATCCGCGAGGTCGACGCGGACGGGACCATCGCGGTGGTCGGCCGGGAGCCCACGGCGCCCGTGACCCGCCCGGCCCTGACGAAGGACCTGTGGAACGACCCGGGGTTCGCCTTCGACCAGGTGTGGCTGCGCACGGGCGAGGACACGGGGGCCGACATGGTCCTCGGCGAGTCGGTCGTCGGGATCGACCGCGCGGCCCGCACCGTCACGACCGACGCCGGCGTGACGCTCCGCTACGGCGCCCTGCTGCTGGCGACCGGCGGCCGACCGCGCCACGTCGACGGGGTGGACGACTCCGGCCGGGTCATCTACTACCGCACCGTCCGCGACTACGAGCGGCTGCGCGACCTCGCGGGCGGTGGGCGGCACGTGGTCGTGGTCGGCGGCGGCTACATCGGGACGGAGCTCGCCGCGGCGCTCGTGCGGAACGACACCCGCGTCACCCTGGTGCTGCCGCAGGACACCCTCACGTCGGCGTCGTTCCCGGGCGGGCTCGCGCGGCACCTGGACCGGGTGTACGAGGACGCCGGGGTGACGCTGCTGCGCGGGTCCCGGGTGGCGTCCACGGTGTCGGGGGTGGACGGCGTCACGGTCGCGCTCACCGACGGCCGGGAGGTCGCGGCGGACGGGGTGGTGCTCGGCACGGGCATCGTCGTCGAGACCGACGTGGCGCGCGCCGCCGGCCTGGACGTCGACGACGGCGTCGTCGTGGACGAGCAGCTGCGCACGTCCGACCCGCACGTGTGGGCCGCCGGGGACGTCGCCCGGTACCCGGACCGCATCCTCGGGCGGCGGCGCGTCGAGCACGTGGACAACGCGACCTCGATGGGCCGGCAGGCCGGCCGGAACCTGGCCGGGGCGGGGGAGGCGTACGACCACACGCCGTTCTTCTACTCGGACCTGTTCGACGCCGGGTACGAGGCGGTCGGGACTCTCGACGCGTCGCTGACGACGGTCGAGGACTGGCACGAGGACGACTTCGGCGCGGGCGTCGTCTACTACGTCGACGCGGACCGCGTGGCGGGCGTGCTGCTGTGGAACGTGTGGGACGCGACCGACAGGGCGCGCGAGGTGGTCGACCACCAGCGGGACGTCCGGCCGGAGGCCCTGCGCGGCCTGATCCGCTGAGCCGCCCGGCGGGCCGCGCACCCGTCCGGGCGATCTGCCGGACGGGTGAGGTCGTGGCATCGTGGGTGCACGAGGTACCCGACCCCCCGGAGGTGCCGCATGCCGCTGTCGCTCGTCACCGCCGTGCGCTCCGTCGCGGGCCCGCACCGGTCGCGCAACGAGGACTCGGCGGGTGCCGCCCCGGCGTTCGCCTTCGTCGCCGACGGCGTGGGCGGGCACGCGGGCGGCGACGTGGCGTCCTGGACGGTGGCGCACCGCGTGACGGCGGCGCTGGCCGCGGCGGACGGGCCGGCGCTCGGGGTCGACGAGCTGCGCGCCGCCGTGGCGGTCGCGAACGCGGACCTCGCCCGCAGGGTGCGCCGGGAGCCGGAGCTCGAGGGCATGGCCACGACCTTCACCGGCGTGTTCTGCGGCGCCGACGCCGTCCGGGTCGTGCACATCGGGGACTCGCGGGCGTACCTGCTCCGGGACGGCGACGCGCGGCGGGTCACGCGCGACGACTCCCTCGTCCAGCTGCTCCTGGAGGCCGGGGTGATCGACCCGGCGGAGGCCCCGCAGCACCCCCGCCGCAACGTGATCCTGCACTGCCTCGCCGGCGACACCGCCGACCCGGCGCACGTCACGGTGCTGGAGGTCGACGCCCGGCCGGGCGACCGCTGGCTGATGGCGACCGACGGGCTCACCGACTACCTGCCGGAGGACCGCGTGCTCGAGCTGCTCGGCTCGGCGGACGGTCCGGACGGCGCCGCCGACGCGCTGGTCGAGGCCGCGATGGACGCGGACGCGTGGGACAACGTGAGCGTGGTGGTCGCGGACGTCGTCGTCGCCGAGGCGTCCGCGTCGAGCCGGGAGGCCCGGCTGGCCGGCGCCGCCGCGGACGCCTCGCGCGGGGTGGTGCTGGACCCGACGGCCTGAGCGGCCCGGCGTCCCGTCTGCCCGGCGTCCCGTCTGCCCGGCGCAGATCTGCCGAGGGCAGACCGGACGGCGTCCGCCGCCGCCCGCGGTGCGAGCGTGCAGGGACCAGCCCACCCCAGGAGGTCCCCGTGCCGTTCCCGTCACCCACCGCCCGCACCGCGGCGCCGCCCGTCGCCCGGCCGTTCGACGACGACCTGGCGGCGCGCCTGCTGCACCAGCGCATCGTCGTGCTCGGCCAGGAGGTCGACGACGCTGTCGCGAACCGCGTCTGCGCCCAGCTGCTGCTGCTGTCCGCGGAGGACCCGCGCCGCGACATCGCGCTGTACATCAACTCGCCGGGCGGCTCGGTCAGCGCCGCCCTGGCGATGTACGACACGATGCGCCTGATCCCCAACGACGTCGCGACCCTCGCCATGGGGCTGGCCGCCAGCGCGGGTCAGTTCCTGCTCAGCGCGGGCACGCCCGGCAAGCGGAACGTCATGGCGCACGCCCGGGTGCTCATGCACCAGCCGTCCGGCGGCATCGGCGGCACCGCGGTGGACATCGCGATCCAGGCGCAGAACATGGCGCACACCAAGCGCACCATGCAGCAGCTGATCGCCGAGCACACCGGCCAGAGCGTCGAGACGATCGAGCGCGACTCCGACCGGGACCGGTGGTTCACCGCGCAGGAGGCCCTCGCGTACGGGTTCGTCGACCGGGTGGTGGAGCACCTGGACGACGTGCGCCCCGACGCGTCGCAGCGGCGGGCGGGCCTGTGATGGCCGGCCAGTACACCGTCCCGGTGGTCGTCGAGCAGCGGCCGAACGGCGAGCGCGCGTCCGATGTGTTCTCCCGGCTGCTGAGCGACCGGATCGTGTTCATCGGCACGGAGATCGACGACGGCGTCGCGAACGTCGTGATCGCGCAGCTGCTGCACCTGCAGCAGGAGGACCCCGACAAGCCGATCCACCTGTACCTGAACTCGCCCGGCGGCTCGGTGACCGCGCTGCTCGCGATCTACGACACGATGCGGTACATCCGCCCGGACGTCGCGACGTTCTGCCTGGGCCAGGCCGCGTCCGCCGCGGCGGTGCTGCTCGCGGCGGGCACGGCGGGCCAGCGGCACGTCCTGGAGCACGCCCGGGTGCTGCTGCACCAGCCGTCGGGCGGCGCGCAGGGCACCGCAGCCGACCTGGAGCTCCAGGCCGCGGAGATCCTGCGGCTGCGGGCGCAGGTCGACGAGATCCTCGCCGCGCACACCGGCCGCAGCCCCGAGCAGCTGCGCGCCGACACCGACCGCGACCTGGTGCTCACGGCGCAGCAGGCCGTGGCCTACGGCATCGCGGACACGGTGGTCACGACGATCAAGCGGCCGGAGGCGCCGGCCGCGGCGTGAGCGTCAGGCCGCGAGGCGGACCTCGCTCCGGGACAGCCGCGCGCCGTCGGCGCGGTCCGGGGTCGGGGCGGGGGCCGCCGCGAGGTCGAGGACCACCCGGCCCTGCGCCCGTGCGAGGTGCGCGTGCGCCTCGCCGACCAGGTCGACGAGCCCGAGCCCGAGCGCCCGGCACACGGCCCCCAGCACCTCGGACGACGCCTCCTTGCGGCCGCGCTCGATCTCGGACAGGTACGGCACGGAGACCCGGGCGTCCTCCGCCACGTCCCGCAGGGTGCGGCCCTGGCGCTCGCGGTGCCGGCGCAGGATGGCGCCGACCAGCACGCGCAGGGGCGGGGGGGGGCGGGCGGGGGGGGGGGGGCGGGGGGGGCGCGCGGGCGGCGGGCCGGGGGACTGCGGCTGCGCCGGTGACATGAGACCTCCTCGGCTCCCGTCACGCTATCCCCGCGCCCCGGGGCGCCACCCGCACCGGCGTTCTGCCCTGAGCAGACGCTTGACTTCGAGCGCGCTCCAAGGGGCATCGTCGGCCGTGCCGCGCGGGCCCCGGGCGGCGATCCCACCGCCGTCGGAGGAGCAGCCATGCGTCTCGGTGCCCATCTCATGCGGTTCGACCCGGTCGAGCCCGCCCACCTGCGTCAGGAGCTCGCCGACACCGCGGAGGCCGCGGAGGACGCGGGCCTGTCCTGGCTGTCCGTGATGGACCACTTCTTCCAGATGGAGCCGGCGGGTTTCCCGGCGAGCGACCCGATGCTCGAGGCGTACACGACCCTCGGGTTCCTCGCGGCGCGCACGGAGACCGTGCAGCTCGGTGCGCTCGTCACCGGCGTCACGTACCGGCACCCGGGCCTCCTGGCCAAGATCGTCGCCACGCTCGACGTGCTGTCGGCCGGGCGCGCGACGCTCGGCATCGGCGCCGCCTGGTACGAGAAGGAGCACCGGGCGCTCGGGGTGCCGTACCCGGCGCTCGCGGAGCGGTTCGAGCGGCTGGAGGAGGCCCTGCAGATCTGCCGGCAGATGTGGACGCCCGGTGCCGACGGTCCGTTCGAGGGCGTGCACTACCAGCTCGCCGAGACGCTGTGCTCGCCGCTGCCGCTCAGCCGTCCCGGGCGCGGCCCGGAGATCCTGGTCGGCGGGTCCGGCGAGCGCAAGACGCTGCGGCTGGTCGCGCAGTACGGGGACGCGTGCAACCTCTTCGAGACCACGCCCGACGAGGTCGCGCACAAGCTGGACGTGCTGCGCGGCCACTGCGACACGGTCGGGCGCGACTACGCCGACATCCGCGTGACCCTGCTCATGGGAGGCGACCAGCTGCTGACGGGCGACGTCGACGGGTTCGTCGAGGCGGCCCGGCCGTACGCCGAGCTCGGTGTGGAGTCGGTGATCCTGCGCCCGCCGGCCACGCCCTCGGCCGCCTGGGTCCGGGACCACGTCGCCCCCGCGGTGCCGCGGCTCGCCGAGCTCGGGGCGCGCTGACCGCGCCCGACGTGCCGCATCGGCCCGTGGCGCCCACGATGGGCAGATGCGGGGGCGTGCGCGGGACGGCTGGTGGGGCGTGGTGATCGACGCCCCGGACCCCGCGGCGCTGGCGGAGTTCTACGCCGCGGTTCTCGGCTGGCAGGTGGTCGGCGACGACCCGGACCACGCGGTCGTCGCCGCCCCGTCGGGCGTCGCGTACCTGGCCGTGCAGCGCAACCCCGGGTACGTGCCGCCGGTGTGGCCGGCCGAGGCCGGCGCTCCGCAGATGATGCTGCACCTGGACGTCGAGGTCGAGCAGCTGGAGGAGGCCGTCGCGGACGCCGTCCGGCTCGGGGCGCGGCTGGCCGAGCACCAGCCGCAGGCCTCGCTGCGGGTGCTCGTCGACCCCGTGGGGCACCCGTTCTGCCTGTACCGCGACGGCTGACCCGCGCGGCGGCCGGCGGGCGGGGTCAGGACGCGTCGACCGCCGCGAGCAGCTCCCGGAGCATCGCGTCGATCTCCCGCCGGCGCTGCGGGGGGATCGACGCGAGCAGGCGCTGCTCGGCCGCCAGCCCGGCCGCGACCGCCTCGTCCACCACGTCGGTGCCGCGGTCGCTGAGCGTGATGCGCAGCGCCCGCCGGTCGGCCGGGTCCGGGCTGCGGCGCACGAGCCCGGCCCGCTCGAGCCGGTCGAGCCGCTGCGTCATGCCGCCGGACGTCAGCATCAGCGTCGCGGACAGCGCCGAGGGGGAGAGCGACCCCTCCGGGCCGGAGCGGCGCAGCGTCGCGAGGACGTCGAAGTCCGCGCGGGTCAGGTGCGAGCGCGCGTACGCGGCCGCCGTCGCGTCGCCGCCCGCGCGGGCCAGCCGGAAGATCCGCCCGAAGATGCCCATCGCCTCGGTGTCGAGGTCGGGGCGCTCGCGCGCCCACTGCTCGAGGATCCGGTCCACGCCGTCGCTGTCGCCCACGCGCCCATCCTGCCACGAGCCCCCTTGACGGTCGCTTGCTTGCGAGTATCTTAGACGCTAAGCAATCGGATCGGGGAGATGGGCGACATGGACGGTGCGCGCGGTACGGCCGCCGGGCCCGGGACCGCGGGTCGGCTCCGGACCGCTCCGGCGGGGGGAGCGGCGGCGAGCAGCCCCGCGGCCGGGGCAGACGCGCGCGCCGGTCTCCTCCTCACGCTGACCACCGCGGTGGCACCGGCGGTGTGGGGCACGACGTACCTCGTCACCACGGAGCTGCTGCCCGAGGGGCGGCCGCTGCTCGCCGGCGCGCTGCGGGCGCTGCCGGCCGGGCTGCTGCTCCTGCTGCTGACGCGGCGCCTGCCGTCCGGCGGGTGGTGGTGGCGTGCGGCGGTGCTCGGTGCGCTGAACATCGGGCTGTTCTTCGCGCTGCTGTTCGTGGCGGCCTACCGGCTGCCGGGCGGGGTGGCGGCGACGCTCGGCGCGGTGCAGCCGCTGCTCGTGGCGGGGCTGGGGTCGCTGCTGCTCGGGCAGCGGGTCCGTGCGGGGACGGTGGTCGCGGGGATCGCGGGCGTCGCCGGTGTCGCGCTGCTCGTGCTGCGGGCGACGGCGCAGCTGGACGCGGTCGGTGTCGTCGCCGGGCTCGGCGGCGCGGCGGCGATGGCCCTCGGCGTGGTGCTGACCGCGCGCTGGGGACGACCCGTGCCGCTGCTCGCGTTCACGGGCTGGCAGCTCACGGCGGGCGGGCTGCTGCTCGTGCCCGTCGTGCTCCTGGTCGAGGGGGTGCCGCGCGAGCTGGACGGCGCGGCGCTGGGTGGGATCGTCTACCTCGGGCTGGTCGGGACCGCGCTGGCGTACGCGCTGTGGTTCCGCGGGGTGCAGCGGCTGCCGGCGGCGCGCGTGTCGTTCCTGGGACTGCTCAGCCCGGTGGTGGCCGCCGTGCTCGGCTGGCTGGTGCTCGACCAGGCGCTGAACGGGTGGCAGCTCGCCGGAGCGGGCCTGGCGCTCGCCGCGCTGGTCGTGGCGCAGCGGTCCGGCTCGCCGAGGTCCGGTGCGCCGAGGTCCGGTGCGCCGCGGTCCGGCGCGCCGGGCGCCGGGGGACGACGCGCGGGGCGCTGACGCGTACTGTCAGCGCGGTGAGGTCACCCTGGTTCCGACGCGTCACCGCGGGTACTGCGTGCGGCGCGCTCGCGCGGGAGACGGACTGGGCGGCGACCCCCCTCGGCCCGCCCAGCACCTGGCCGCCCGCGCTGCGGGTCGCCGTCGAGATGTGCTTCACCACGCGCTTCCCGGTGCTCGTCACCTGGGGCCCGGACCTCACCATGATCTACAACGACGGCTACCGGGACATGCTCGGCTCCGACAAGCACCCCGGCGCGATGGGCGGCGCGCTGGCCGAGGTGTGGAAGGAGATCTGGGACGACCTGGCGCCGTCGGTCGAGCGCGTCCTGCGGGACGGCGAGCCGACGTGGTCCGTGGACCAGCACCTCCTGGTGAACCGGTCCGGGTACGACGAGGACACGTTCTTCACCTACTCGTACTCCCCGCTGCGTGACTCCTCCGACGTGGTCCGCGGTCTCCTCGACATCGCGACGGAGACGACGGAGCAGGTCGTGGAGCGCCGGCGCATGCGGCTGCTCGGCGACCTGTCGGTCCGGCTCACGGCTGCCCACGGCGACGTCGAGGGGCTCGCCGCCGCGACCATGGGACTGCTGCGGGACGCCCCCGACGTGGTGGCGGCCGAGCTGCACCTGCTCGACGGCGGCGGCGCGCTCACCCTGGCCGGGACGACGGGGGCGGCGGGCGTACCTGCCGTGCCCGCGGACGTGCTCGAGCGGGTGGCGCGGACCGTGTCGGCGGAGGAGCGCGGTCGCGCCCTCGCCGTGCCGCTGCTCGCGGCGGGCGACCCGGCGGCGAGCGGGGTCCTCGTGCTGGCGGCGGGCAGTCGTCGCCCGTGGGACGACGCCTACCGGGCGTTCTTCCGCCTCGTCGCCTCCGCGGTGGGTGCGGCGGTGAGCGGCACGCTGCGCCACCTGAGGGAGGTCGGCGAGCTCCGGCACGTCAGCGACACGCTGCAGGCGGCGATCGTCCCGGGCGGGTCGGTGCTGCCGGGGGTCGTCGCGCGCTACGTCCCGGCGGTGGGCGACCTCGCGGTGGGCGGCGACTGGTACGACGTGCTCGAGCTCGCCCCGGGCACGCGGGCGCTGGTGGTCGGCGACTGCGTCGGCCACGGGCTCGACGCCGCCGCGCGGATGGGTCAGCTGCGCGCGGCGGCCCGCTCGCTGCTGCTCGACGGCCGGGGCCCGGGGGCGGTGCTCGACGGCCTCGACCGCTTCGCCCGCACCCTGCCCGGCGCGGAGTGCACGACGGTGTTCTGCGGCATCGTCGACGAGGTCCAGCACACCCTCACGTACTCCCTCGCCGGGCACCTGCCACCGGTCCTGCAGCGCGCGGGCGCCGGCACGGTCCTGCTGCAGGGCGGTCGCGGGGCGGCGCTCGCGATCAGCGACAAGCCGCACCCCGAGGCGGTCGAGGCGCTGTCGGACGGCGACCTGCTGGTCGTCTGCACGGACGGGCTCGTCGAGCGCCGGACGGAGTCGCTCGCCCTCGCGCTCCGCCGGCTGGCGGCGGCGGTGGCCGGACAGCCCGTGACCGCCCGGACCGCCGCGGTGGCGGACGACCTGCTCCGCACGCTCGTCCCGAACGGCGCCGACGACGACGTGGCGCTGGTCGTGTACCGGGCCGGCTCGGTCGAGGGGCCCGGCGCGTAGGCCTCAGCTGCCGTCGGCCCCGTCGACGAAGCCCCAGAACGCCGGCTTCGCCTGCAGGTCGTCGTCGAACAGCAGCGGGGCCTCGAACGGACGGTCCTCCGGCCAGAACCGCAGCCAGGACCGGGCGTCGTACAGGCCCCAGACGCTGACGGACGCGAGGTCGCGCTGCGCGAACGCCGCCACGAGCGTGCGGTACTGCTCCTGCTGCTGCGCGAGGCGGTCCTGCGGCGTCGCGTCCAGCTGCTCGTCGCGGCCGGAGACGGCGACGTCGAGCTCGGTGACGGCCTGCCGGAGCCCGAGCGCGGCCACCGCGTCGAGCGTCGTGGCGACCTCCTCGACGGACGTGTCGAGCCCGACGTGCATCTGGTGCCCCACGCCGTCGACCGGCACGTCCTGCGCCTGCAGCTCCATGACCAGCTGCACGAGCGCGCGCCGCCGGTCGGGGGCGTCGGTGTCGTAGTCGTTGAGCAGGAGCGTCACGTCGGTGCCGAACGCCTCGCGCGCGATCCGGAACGCCTCGCCGACGTACTCCGGGCCCAGGACCTCGTACCAGCGGCTGCGGCGCAGCCCGTCGTCCTCCTGCGGGTCGAGCGCCTCGTTCACCACGTCCCACGAGGTGACGGGGCTCTGGTCGCCGTACCGCTCCTCGAGGTGGTCGGCCACCGCCTGCACGTGCGTCCGGAGCCGGTCGAGCAGCAGCGCGCGGTCCTCGTCGCTGCCCGTCAGCGGCCGGCCGTCGGCGGTCTCGAAGAACCAGTCGGGCGTCGAGCGGTGCCACACGAGCGTGTGCCCGTGCACCGTGAGGCCGTGCTCCGCGGCGAAGTCCAGCACCTCGTCCATCGGCGCGAAGTCGAACGTGCCCTCCTCGGGCTGCAGGGTCACGGGCTTCATCGCGTTCTCGGGGGTGACCTGGTCGAAGTGCCGCGCCAGCAGGTCGGCGGGCCGCCCGGTGAGGTCCTGCGGGCCCACGGCCACGCCCACGGGGAACGCGGCGACGTCGCGCAGCGCCGGGACGTCCGTCTGCACCTCGGGGGTCGGGCGCTGCACGGTGACGTCGTCGAGCCGCAGGTCGGCCAGCGACTCCGGCGTCTCGACGTACAGCCGCCAGGCGCCGCCGCCCTCGGGGACCTGCGCCGTGCCCGCGACCTGCACCCAGTCGTCGGACGTCGCGGTCGCGCGGCCGACGTGCACGTAGACCGGGTCCTCGCCGCCGCTGCGGCCCTCGAGCGTGAGCTGCACGTCGGCGTCCTCGGGACCGTCGTCGGCCAGGCGCACCCACGCGGAGATCGTGTGCGCCGCGCCGGGCGTGAGCGCACCGGAGACGTCGACGGCGGCGCCGTGCCACGGCTCCGAGCGCCCGGTGACGAGCAGGCTGCCCGCACCGGCGTGCGTCACGTCCTCGGCGGTCGCGACCGCGACGCCCTCGCCGAGCGGCTCCCAGCCCTCGTCGTCCTCGTCGAACCCGCTGGACAGCACGGTCGTCACCTCCGCGGCGGGCGCGACGGACGCGGTCGGCGAGGCCTCGGGCGCGGGGGAGCGGTCGTCGCGGGACACCAGCACCACCACCAGGACCACCACGAGGACGAGGACGAGGGCTCCGGCCCCGATCAGGACGGCGGGTCGGCGCACGCGGCGGGTTCCTTCGCGGTGGGGGACGGGAGGCACCACGGTAGGCACGCGCTGCGCGCCCTGGCCAGCCGCCCCGGTGAGCGCCTGGTCACGGCCGTCCCTAGGCTGGCCGGGTGCGAGCCATGACGTGGAACGTGTGGTGGCGCTTCGGGGGCGCGTGGCGGGAGCGGGAGCCCGCGATCCTCCGCGTGCTCGAGGAGGCCCGGCCGGACGTCCTCGCGCTGGTGGAGACGTGGCGCGACGCCGACGGGACGCAGGCGGACGTGGTGGCCGAGCACCTGGGCCTGCCGGCGGCGGTGTTCGTGCCGACCGGTCTGCCGCCCGAGCCCGACCCGCCGGAGCACCCGGACCAGGCCGGCGTCGAGATGGGGATCTCGCTGGTGTCCCGGTGGGCGCCGACCGCGACCCGCACCGTGCCGCTGCCCGGTGCGCAGCGGGGCGGGCCGCCCGCGCACGCCCTGCTCGCGACCCTCGACCACCCCGCCGGCCCGCTGCACGTGGTCGTGGTGACGATGGAGTGGCAGCCGCAGTACGACGAGGACCGGATGGCGCAGGCGTGGGCGCTGGCGGACCTCGCGATGGACGCGTCGCTGGACGGGGACCTGCCGGTGCTGCTGCTGGGCGACCTCAACGCCACGCCCGCGGGACCTCAGATGGCGGCCCTGACGCGGCAGCTCACGGACCTGTGGCCCGCCGGCGGCGGCGACCCGGCCGCCGTGACGCTCAGCTCCCGCGTGCCGCAGGCGCCGCTCGAGGCCACGGAGCTCATCGACCAGCGGATCGACCACGTGCTCGCACGCCCGGGGCGCCCCGGCGGCATCGTCCGGGCGACCGGCGCGCGGCTGGCCGGGTCCGCACCGGTGGGCGGGCTGTACCCGTCGGACCACTTCGCGGTGGTCGTCGACGTGGAGCTGACGCCGTGAGGCGGCGGGTCGTCGCGGCGGTCGCGCTCGCCGCGGTCCTGGCGGGCTGCGCGCCCACGGACGACCCCGTCCCGTCCCCGGGCGTCCTCGCCGAGGCCCGGACCCCGGCCCCGCCCGGCGCGACGCCCACGACCGGTGCGGCGCTCCCCGCCGAGCCCGTCGTCGCCCCCGGGGCGCCGTGGGCGGACCACGACGCCGTCGCCCCCGACGCCTACGCGGCCGGGTACGCGGGCACCGTGTCGGCGATCACGCCGGAGCTCGCCGCGCGGATGGCGCCGTCGTGGCGCGAGGGCTGCCCCGTGCCGCTCGCCGACCTGCGGTACGTGACCGTCACGCACCACGACGTCGCCGGCGGCACGGCGACCGGGGAGATGGTGGTGCACGCGGACGTGGCCGACAGCGTGGTGGCCGTGTTCGGCGAGCTGTTCGCCCTGGGCTACCCGGTGCGGTCCGTGCGCCTGGTCGACGACTTCGGCGGCAGCGACGACGCCTCGATGGCGGCGGACAACACCTCGGCGTTCAACTGCCGGCCGATCAGCCGCGGCACCGGCTGGTCCGAGCACGCGTACGGCCGCGCGATCGACCTCAACCCGGTGGAGAACCCGTACGTCCGCGGGTCGCTCGTCCTGCCCCCCGAGGGCGCCCCGTACGCGTCCCGGCCGGACGAGCCGGGCGTCGTGCACGCGGGGGACGAGGTGGTCCGGGCGTTCGCCGCGCACGGCTGGCAGTGGGGCGGGGACTGGTCCTCGCCGGTCGACTACCAGCACTTCTCGACGACCGGGCGCTGAGCCCCGCCGGGGCGGGACCGACGGCCCAGCCGCACCGTCCCGCCCGGGGTGATCCTGGGGGCACGAGTCTCTCTCGGGAGGTCACGATGGACGACAGGGTGATCGTCGGTTACGACACGTCGACAGGCTCCGAGGCAGCGGTCCGCTGGGCGGCCGCGGAGGCCGCCGCGCGCGGCTGGGCGCTGGACGTGGTGCACGCGTGGGGCTTCGCCGGCCAGGAGGGCGGCGGGGCCGGGAGCTCCTGGCTCGGCCGGCAGGTGCAGGCCCAGGTGCAGGAGGTCGCGGACGAGGGCGCACGCGTCGCGCGCGAGGCCGCCCCGGGCGTGGACGCGCGCGGCGTGGTCGCGTACGGCGCGGCCGCCGTCCAGCTGGTCGAGCGCGCCGGGTCCGCCCGGCTGGTGGTGCTCGGCCGGCACGGTGCGGGGCGGTTCGGCGACGGGCTGCTCGGCTCCGTGACGTCCGGGGTCCTGCACCACGCGCCGTGCCCGGTCGTGGTCGTGCCGCAGGAGTCGCACGCCCGCGAGTCCGGCGACCCGGTGGTGGTCGGATTCGACGGGTCTCCCGGGGCGTACGGCGCTCTGGAGGAGGCCTGCGAGCAGGCGCGGCTGCACGGCACGGACGTGTCCGTCGTGACCGCGTGGAGCGCCACGGGCGAGACGTCCAGCGTGTCGTACTGGGTGCTGGCGTACCCGAACCGCTCGCCGGGCGAGGTCGCCCAGGAGGAGGCCGAGCGGGTGCTGGAGCGGGCACGCTCGTGGTCGGCGTCCCGGCACGACGTCGCCGTCTCGTGCGACGTGGCCGAGGGTCGCGCGGCCGAGGTGCTCGCGCGCCGGTCCCGGCACGCGAGCCTCGTGGTGGTGGGGACGCGCGGGCGCAGCGGGTTCACCAGCCTCGTGCTCGGGTCCACCAGCCGCGCGGTGGTGCAGCGGGCGCACTGCCCGGTCCTGGTGACCCGGCCGGCGCGGCCCGTGCCGGAGTCCCCGGCCCCCTGAGGTCAGAGCTCGCGGATCACCCGGGCGGGGTTGCCGGCGACGACCACGCGCGGCGGGACGTCCTTCGTGACGACCGACCCGGCGCCGACGATGCTGTCCGCCCCGATGGTCACGCCCGGCAGCACGACCGCGCTGCCCCCGATCCAGACGTTGTCCCCGACGGCGATCGGCGCGACGCGCTCGTAGCCCGCGCGCCGGTCGTCCGGGTCCAGCGGGTGGTTCGGGGTGTAGAACCGCACGCCCGGGCCGATCAGCACGTCCTCGCCGATGGCGATGCGTCCCCCGCCGAGGGCCAGGAAGTCGGTGTTGACGAACGACCCGCGCCCGATCGACAGGTGCTGCCCGTACTCGACGTAGAACGGCGGGCGGAAGTCGACGCCCTCGCCGACGGCCCCGAGGATCTCGCGGAACAGGGCCAGGCCCTCGGCGGGGTCGGCGCGGTACACCTCGGTCAGGCGCCGGCAGGCCTCGTGGTTGGCGGCGGTGATGTCGGCGAGCTCGGCGCTGAGCCGGTAGCGGTACCAGTCGCCGGCGACCATCTTGGCGTACTCGCTGCGGTCGGGGTCGGGCGTCGGTCGGGTCTGCGGGGCGCTGGTCGTCACGGTCGCCCAGCCTAGGGGCGGGCGGGCGCCGCGGTGCTCGCCCGGACCACCAGCCGGGTCGGCACGACGATGCGGGTGTCCGTGAGCGTCTCGCCGCCGCGGATCTGCCGCAGCAGCAGGTCGACCAGCTGGTTGCCGATCAGGTGGAAGTCCTGCTGGACCGTGGTGAGCGGGGGCCACAGGAACTCGGTGAGCGGGATGTCGTCGAAGCCGACCACCGAGATGTCCTCCGGGACCCGCCGCCCGTGCTCGTACAGCGCGCGCACCAGGCCCGCCGCCATCTCGTCGTTGGCGCAGAAGACCGCCGTGACGTCCGGGTCCTCGGCCAGGGCGCGGCCCTGCTCGTAGCCCGAGCGCGCCGACCAGTCGCCGCGCAGCACGGGCGGGACGGCCCGACCCGAGCCGACCAGGTGCTCGCGCCAGGTGTCGACGCGGATCTCGGCCGGCGCGGAGTCCACCGGCCCCGCGAGGTGGTGCACGGTGCGGTGCCCGAGGTCGAGCAGGTGCTGCACGGCGACGTGCGTGCCGGTGACCTGGTCGGCCGCGACGGCGGGGTGGTGGCCCACGAACCGCGAGTCGGAGACCACGACGGGCATCCGGGGCGGCAGCGCGAGGCTCGCGGGCGTCGCGGTCTCCGCGCGGATGATGACGAGGCCGTCGATCGACTGGTGCGACAGCCGGGCGGCGGCCTCGGTGACGTCGTCGGACGAGGGGCTCTGGACGTCGACCAGGCTGACGGTGTAGCCCTGCGCCCGGGCGGCCTCGACGACGGCCTCGACGGTGCGCGACTCGCCGGTGCGGGCCAGGCGGTGCGCGATCAGCCCGATGGTCCCGAAGCTGCCGTACCGCAGGGCGCGCGCGGCGTGGTTGGGGGAGTAGCCGAGCTCGTCCATGGCGGCGAGCACGCGCTCCCGCGTCTCGGGCCGGACGTTGTCCGCGCCCGTCGAGACCCGCGAGACGGTCTGCGACGACACCCCGGCGAGCTGGGCGACGTCCGCGATGGACGGCCCGGATCTGCCGCGGGGGGCCGGGACGAGGTCGGGCGTCATGCGGCGATGATAGCGGCAGTGGTGACGTCACCATGGGGGACCGACCCGGACGCCGTCGGACAATCCGGGCGGGCCCGCGCCCGGCCGCGGTGCCCGGGCCCGGTCAGGGTCGCACCGCGCGATCACGCGGATGGTGACGTCGCCATGATCACCCGGCGGCGCGCCGGCCGGCGGTTGACACCATTCCCGACCGCGTGGCAGCGTGTGCCCGCACCCGAACATGTTGACGTCAACATCGGGTCCGACCCCCGAAGGAGTGGCTCGCAGTGACGCAGAACGTCCCCGTGCCCGTGGCAGCGACCGGACTGGCCGCCGGCCCGCGCCTGCGCCGGCGCACCCGCCGTGGCCGGTGGACCGGCTGGGGCTTCGTCGGCCCGTTCATGGCCGTCTTCGCCCTCGTGTTCCTGGCGCCCATCGCGTACTCGATCTACCTGAGCCTGTTCCGCAAGCAGCTCGTGGGCGGCAACTCGTTCGTCGGCGTCGAGAACTACCAGCGGGCGTTCTCGGACCCGCAGTTCTGGTCCGCGGTCGGGCGGGTCGGCGCGTTCCTGATCGTGCAGGTGCCGATCATGCTGGGTCTCGCCCTGCTCGTGGCGCTGGCCCTGGACAGCGGCCGCCTGTACGGCAAGAGCTTCTTCCGCATCTCGATCTTCCTGCCGTACGCCGTGCCGGCCGTCGTCGCCGCGCTCATGTGGGGCTTCATGTACGGCACCCGGTTCGGCCTGGTCGGCAACATCAACGACGCGTTCGGGGTCTCGCTGCCGAACCCGCTGGCGCCCGACCTCGTGCTCGCCTCGATCGGCAACATCGTGACCTGGAGCTTCGTCGGCTACAACATGCTGATCTTCTACTCCTCGCTGCGCACCGTGCCGACGTCGCTCTACGAGGCGGCCGAGCTCGACGGCGCGGGGCAGTGGCGGATCATCCGGTCCATCAAGATCCCCGCGATCCGCGGCGGCCTGGTCATCGCGACGATCTTCTCGATCATCGGCAGCTTCCAGCTCTTCAACGAGCCGAGCATCCTGCAGAGCCTCGCGCCGAACGCGATCACCACGTACTTCACACCGAACCTGTACGCCTACTCGCTGTCCTTCTCGGGTCAGCAGTACAACTACTCCGCGACGGTCGCGATCATCATGGGCGTCATCACGATGATCGTCGCCTACGTCGTCCAGCTGCGCGGCATGCGCAAGGAGGCGTGACGACATGACGACCACCACCGCCACCACCGGGCCCGCCGCGGCCCGCCCGGAGCGCCGGACCGCCGGCCGCCCGCGTCTGCGCACCGCCCGCAGGGACTACAGCTCCGACCGTCCCCGCCGCAGCGTGCTGCTGACCGTGCTGACCGCGATCGTCGGCGTCTACGCGCTGATCCCGCTCGCGTGGCTCTTCATCAACGCGACCAAGACGCAGTCGGACCTGTTCGACTCCTTCGGCCTGTGGTTCAGCGGCGACTTCGCGCTGTTCTCGAACATCGCCGACACGCTGACGTACGACGACGGCATCTTCGTGCGCTGGCTCGGCAACACGCTGCTGTACGTCGTGGTCGGCGCCGGCGGGGCCACCGCCCTCGCCGTCCTCGGCGGCTACGGCCTGGCGAAGTTCTCGTTCCCCGGCAAGAAGGCCGTGTTCGCGATCGTCATCGGCGCCGTCGCGGTGCCGGGCACCGCGCTCGCCGTCCCGACGTTCCTCATGTTCAGCCAGATGGGCCTGACCAACACCCCGTGGTCGGTGATCATCCCGTCGCTGATCTCCCCGTTCGGCCTGTACCTCATGTGGACGTTCGCGGCCGACGCGATCCCGACGGAGCTGCTCGAGGCCGCCCGCATGGACGGGGCGGGGGAGCTGCGGACGTTCGGCCGGATCTGCCTGCCGCTGCTCGGGCCCGGCATCGTCACCGTGCTGCTCTTCACGATGGTCGCGACGTGGAACAACTACTTCCTGCCGCTGATCATGCTGAAGAACCCCGACTGGTACCCGCTGACGCTCGGCCTGAACGCGTGGAACGCGCAGGCGGCGACCGCGGGCGGCGAGGCGATCTTCAACCTCGTGCTGACCGGCGCGCTGCTCACGATCATCCCGCTGATCGTCGCGTTCCTGCTGCTCCAGCGCTTCTGGCAGTCCGGCCTCGCCGCCGGCTCCGTCAAGGAGTGACCCACCCTGCGTTCCCGTCCCGTTCTGACAACGAAGTGAGAGGACCCCGCATGACCACCACCCGCACCCTCTGGCGCGGCGTCGCCGCCGCCGGCGTGCTGACCCTGGCGCTCACCGCCTGCTCGTCCGGCGGCTCCGACGACTCGGGCTCCGGCTCCGGCGACGCCGCCGCCGGCGGCGAGCTGACCGTCTGGGCCTGGGACAACACGGTCGAGCCCATCGCCGAGGCGTACATGGAGGACAACCCGGACGTCACGATCGAGGTCGTGAACGCCGGGACCAACACCGACGAGTACACGGCCCTGCAGAACGCGGTGGCCGCCGGCTCCGGCGTCCCGGACCTCGCGCAGATCGAGTACTACGCCGTGCCGCAGTTCGCGATCGGCGAGTCGCTGGCCGACCTGTCCGACCTGGGCGCGTCCGACCTGGACGGCACCTACAGCCCCGGCCCGTGGAACGCGGTCCAGCAGGGCGGCGGCATCTACGGCCTGCCCATGGACTCCGGCCCGATGGCGCTGTTCTACAACACCACCGTGTTCGAGAAGTACGGCGTGCAGGTCCCCACCACCTGGGACGAGTACCTCGCCGCCGCGCGCGCCCTGCACGCCGCGGACCCGAACGTCTACATCACCAACGACACCGGCGACGCGGGCTTCGCGACGTCGATGATCTGGCAGGCCGGCGGCCAGCCGTACCAGGTCGACGGCACCGACGTGACGATCGACTTCTCCGACGAGGGCTCGCAGAAGTTCGCGGACCTGTGGCAGCAGCTGCTCGACGAGGACCTGGTCGCCCCGACCTCGTCCTGGAGCGACGAGTGGTACCAGGGCCTCGGCAACGGCACCATCGCGACGCTGGCCATCGGCGCCTGGATGCCGGGCAACCTCGAGGCGAGCGTCCAGCAGTCCGCCGGCCAGTGGCGGGTCGCCCCGCTGCCCCAGTGGGAGGCCGGCGCGACCGCGTCCTCCGAGAACGGCGGCAGCGCGATGTCGGTCATGGAGGCCTCGCCGAACAAGGAGCTGGCGTACGACTTCCTGTCCTACCTGTCGAACGGTGACGGCACCCAGATCCGCATCGACGCCGGCGGCTTCCCCGCGACGACGGCCGACCTGGAGTCCGACGAGTTCCTGAACAAGGAGTCGGAGTACTTCGGCGGCCAGAAGATCAACGAGGTCCTGTCGCAGTCCGCGGCGGACGTCGTCGAGGGCTGGCAGTACCTGCCGTACCAGGTCTACGCCAACAGCATCTTCAACGACACCGTGGGCCAGGCGTACGTCGGCGGCACCACGCTGACCGAGGGCCTCGCGGACTGGCAGGACCAGTCCATCGCCTACGGCAACGAGCAGGGCTTCACCGCGAAGTGACGCCCGCGGCCGGCGGCGGGGCCACCCCCCGCCGCCGGCCGTGCACCACCCGCCGGCCCGCGCCACCTGCGCGGGACGACCACCCCTGACCTGCGGAGATGCCCCAGCCATGCCGACGTTCGAGATCGGTGACCGCGACTTCCTCCTGGACGGCCGCCCGTACCAGGTGATCTCCGGCGCCCTGCACTACTTCCGCGTCCACCCCGACCAGTGGGCGGACCGGATCCGCAAGGCGCGGCTGATGGGCCTCAACACCATCGAGACGTACGTCGCCTGGAACTTCCACGCCCCCGAGCGCGGCGTGTTCGACCTGACCGGGCACCGCGACCTGGGCCGGTTCCTCGACCTCGTGGCCGCCGAGGGCCTGCACGCGATCGTGCGCCCCGGCCCGTACATCTGCGCGGAGTGGGACGGCGGCGGCCTGCCGGGCTGGCTGCTGGCCGACCCCGACGTGGGTGTGCGCCGCCACGAGCCGCACTACCTCGCGGCGATCGAGCAGTACTACGACCAGCTGCTCCCGCTGGTCGCGGAGCGGCAGGTCACGCGTGGCGGCACCGTCATCGCGGTCCAGGTCGAGAACGAGTACGGCGCCTACGGCGACGACCAGGACTACCTGCGCGCGCTGATCGCCATGGTGCGCGACCGCGGCATCGAGGTCCCGCTGCTCAGCTGCGACCAGGCCGACCACGCCATGCAGTCGCGCGGCAGCGTGCCCGAGCTGCACCGCACCGTGACCTTCGGGTCCCGGGCGGTCGAGAGGCTCGGCCTGCTGCGCGAGCACCAGCCGACCGGCCCGCTCATGTGCATGGAGTTCTGGAACGGCTGGTTCGACTCGTGGGGCCAGCACCACCACGTCGCCCCGCCGGAGACCAACGCCCAGGACCTCGACGACCTGCTGGCCATGGGCGCGTCGGTCAACCTGTACATGTTCCACGGCGGCACGAACTTCGGCTTCACCAACGGTGCGAACGACAAGGGCACGTACCTGCCCATCACGACGTCGTACGACTACGACGCCCCGCTGGCCGAGGACGGCACCCCCACCGCGAAGTACCACGCGATGCGCGAGGTGATCGCCCGGTACGCGCCCGTCCCCGACGAGCTGCCGGCCGAGCGCGCCGCCGCCCCGGAGCTCACCGTCGACCTGGACCGCCGGGTGCCGCTGGCCGACGCCGTGGCGCTGCTCGGGGAGCCCAAGGCCTGGGACCACCTGCCCACCACGGACGAGCTCGGGAGCTGGACCGGGTTCACGCTGTACCGGACGCAGGTCACCCCCGACGACCGCTCGCTGACGTTCGGCGAGGTGCGCGACCGGGCCCTCGTGGCCCTCGACGGCGAGCCCGTCGGCGTCCTCAGCCGCACCGAGCACAGCCGGACGGTCCCGCTGCCGGCGCGCGCCGGGGAGCTGACCCTCCTGGTCGAGGACCAGGGGCGCGTGAACTACGGCCCGCGCATCGGCGAGGCGAAGGGGCTCGTGGGCGGCGCCCGCACCGCGACCCGCGAGGTCACCGACTGGGAGACGGTCCCGCTGCGGCTCGACGGGGTGGAGCCGGCGCTCGCCGAGCGGCTCGCCGCCGCTCCGGTCACCGACGCCGGCGTGCCCGTGGCCGGGCCCGCCTTCCTGCGCGGGACGTTCGCCACGGTCCCCGGGGCCGACCACTTCCTGCGCACCGACGGCTGGGGCAAGGGCCTGGTATGGGTGAACGGGTTCCTGCTCGGGCGGTACTGGAGCGCGGGCCCGACCGGCACGCTGTACGTGCCGGGGCCGCTGCTGCGGGCCGAGGGCAACGAGCTCGTGGTCCTCGAGCTGCACGGCGCCGCCTGCGCGCGCGTCGAGCTCGTCGCCGGGCCGGACCTCGGTTCCTCGGAGGTCTGAGACTCACCCGCTCGCCACGGTGGACCACCCGGTCACAGCCTCAGAAGCGGTTCCGCCGCGCCGATGACACCTACATGGTGCCCGGCCCGCCGGCCGGGCGCGTGTCGTGAGCGAGGACGGGTCGGGACGTGGACGCCGCAGGGCCGCACGAGGGGTGGCGGGACGCCGCGGAGGGCGCGCGCCTGCTGAGCGGCGCCCTGGCGGCGCTGACCCGCGACGGCGGCCTCCCGCTCGACGCCGCCCCCCGGCCGCCCGCCTCGGCCGCGGAGGGTGCCGGCCGGGTCCCCGAGCTCCCGCGCCGGCTGCCGGGCGGCTCGGCCGTGACCGAGGACGTCGCGGCGGTCGCCGCCCGGCAGGCCGAGCAGATCCGTCAGCTGCAGAGCCTCATCGAGGCGGCGCCCGTCGGGATCGGCCTCGTGTCCCTGGACGGCCGCACCCCGCTCACCAACGACACCCTGCGCCGGCTCCTCGGGTACTCCACCGAGGAGTTCGCGTCGATGCCGTTCTCCGAGTACACCGCCCCGGAGGACCAGGCGGAGAACGAGCGGCTGTTCCAGGCCATGGTCGCCGGCGAGTTCGACCGGTTCGCGATGGAGAAGCGGTTCATCCGGCGGGACGGCTCGCTCCTGTGGGTCGACCTCACCGTCTCCCTCGTGCGCGACGACGACGGCCGGCCGGAGTACGCGATCGGCATGACGCAGGACATCACCGAGCGCAAGCGGCTCGCGGACGAGCTGCGGGCGGCCGAGCTGCACTACCGGCTGCTCGTCGAGCACGTGCCGGCCGTGGTCTACATCGCCGAGCCGGGGCCCGACGGCCGGTTCGTGTACGTGAGCCCCCGCCTGGAGTGGATGCTCGGGTACACCCCCGAGGAGTGGCTCGCCGACCCCACGCTGTGGTCCCGGAGCATCCACCCGTCCGACCGCACCGTGCGCAAGCACGAGGAGCTGCTGCGCGAGGAGCTCGCGGAGGGCGAGATGTTCCCCTCGACGACGTACCGGCTGCGGCACCGCGACGGGTACGACGTCTGGGTCCGCGACGACGCGGTGCTCCGCACGGACCGGGACGGCCGGCCGCGGCTGCACGGCGTGCTGCTCGACGTCACGCAGGAGAAGGCGCTCGAGGAGCGGCTCGCGCACATGGTCGACCACGACGCGCTCACCGGCCTGGTCAACCGCGCCCACTTCCACCGGCTCGTCGACGCCGCGCTGACCGAGGGACAGCTGGACGAGGGGCGCAGCGTCGCGGTGCTGTACGTGGACCTCGACGACTTCAAGGCCGTGAACGACGGGTTCGGCCACGCGGTGGGGGACCGGGTGCTGGTCGCCGTCGCCGACCGGCTGCGGGCGCTCGTCCCCGAGGGCAGCGCCGTCGCCCGGCTCGGCGGCGACGAGTTCGCGATCCTCGTGACCGGCCCGCCGGACGCGGGGGCGGCCGCGCGGGCGGCGGCGTCGGCGCTCGGCGAGGTCGCCGTGGACGTGGCGGGGGAGAAGGCCCGGGTGCGCGCCAGCGTGGGGATCGCCGTGGCCGACCGGTTCCACACCACCGAGCTGCTGCTGCACGACGCCGACCAGGCGATGTACGAGGCGAAGCTCGGCGAGGCCGGGCACCGCGGGCGCCGGCCCGTGGACTGAGTCGCGGGGGCCGGCGCGCCGCGGGGCGTCCGGAGGGCGTCCGGGGTCAGGCGGGGGCGCCGACCCGGGCCAGCATCCCGAGCACCACGGCGGCCGAGCGCTCGGCCGCGTCGTCCACGTGGGTGAGGAAGTCGTCCGCACCCGCGGGGCCGCACAGGTCGGAGATGCCGCGCACCGCCAGGAACGGCACGCCGTAGACGTGCGTGACCTGCGCCAGGGCGGTCGTCTCCATGTCCGTGGACAGCCCGCCCGGGAACTGCTCGCGCACCGGCCCGACCAGGCCCGCGTCGACGAACGCGTCGCTCGACAGCATCAGCCCGGTCCGGACGGTGAGGTCCCCGGCGTCCGCGCCCAGGGCCGCGCCGCGCAGGGAGGGGTCGCCCCGGTACGTCGCGGGCATGCCCGGCACCTGGCCGAGCGCGTAGCCGAACGCCCGCGCGTCGGCGCTCGTGTAGAGGTGCTCGGTCCCGACCACGACGTCGCCCACGTGCACGCCGGCCTGCACGCCGCCCGCGGAGCCCGCGCTGATCAGCGCCGCCGGCGCCTCGCCGCCGCGCGCAGCGGCGACCAGCACGAGCGCGGCCGAGGCGGCGGACGCGGCGTTGGCCAGGCCGATGCCGCCGCGGACCAGCAGGACCTGGCGGCCGGCGACCGTCAGGACGTGGTGCTCGGCGCCGCCGACCGTGCTCGGCTCGCCGACGGTGTCGGCGCGCTCCAGGAACGGCGCCGCCTCGTCCGGCATCGCGACCTGGACGACGACGTCCACGCCCGCGAGGGCGCTCACGCGGTCACCGTGCTCCACTCGGCGCGGTGCGCGAGGAACTCCCGCGCCGCGCCCTGGGCACCCTCCAGCGTGTGGTTCGCGCCCCAGCCGCACTGCGTCTCGTTCGCGGCGGGCACCGCGTCGGCCCGGGTGATGTCCTCGAGCGTGTCCTGGACCAGGGTGTAGACGTCCTCGTCGGCCCACTCGCCCTGCAGGATCAGGTAGAAGCCCGTCTGGCAGCCCATCGGCGAGAAGTCGATGACCCGGTCGCTGTGGTTGCGGGAGTGCTCGGCGAACAGGTGCTCCAGGGAGTGCACGACCGGCATCTCCAGGTGCGCCTTGTTCGGCTGGGCGAACCGGATGTCGAACTTGCTGATGACGTCGCCCGCCGGCAGCACCTTCGTGTCGGCCAGCCGGATGTACGGGGCGACGACGGTGCGGTGGTCGAGGTTGAACGACTCGACGTTCATGCGGGGCTGGTTCACGGGGCTCCTCGTGGCGCTGGGTGCGGACGCGACCCATTGTGCAGCGGCCCGGTGGCGCGCGGTATTCCGGCCGCCATGCGGGCCCGGGTGTCGGCGGTCTCAGGCGAACCGCACGGCCCGGGCGGGGCGGTGGCGGGTCCGGGGCGACGTGCTGCGGTCGGTGAGCTCCAGGAACCGGACGACGCGCCCGCGGTGCGGGGCCCACGGCGCCAGCACCTCCAGCACCTCCTCCTGCTCGACGCGCCGGCCCGCGATCGCGGTCCCCACCAGGCGCGGCAGGTGCAGGTCGCCGACGGACACGGCGTCCGCGTCGCCGAGCACCCGGCGCGTCGTCTCGGCGACGGTCCACACCCCGATGCCCGGCACGGTGTGCAGGCGCCGGCGGAGCTCGTCCGGGGTCAGCGCCACCGCCTCCTGCAGCCGCCGGGCGACGGCCGCCGCGCGCAGCACGGTGGAGGCGCGCTGGTCGTCCACGCCCGCGCGGCGCCAGTCCCACACCGGGACCTCGCGCCACCCGACGGCGTCCGGCGGCACCCGCATCCCGGCCGGGGCCGGCCCGGGCGGGGTGCTGCCGTGGCGCAGCAGCAGCCAGCGCCAGGCGTGGTGCGCGTCGACCGTGACGACCCGCTGCTCCAGCACGGCCGGTACGAGGGCGCCGAGCACGTCGCCGGTCCGGGGCACGCGCAGCCCCCGCAGCCGCCTGTGCGCCGCGGCGAGCCCCAGGTGGCCGGCGGGGTCGAACGTGCGGGGGTCGTCGCGGGCGCCGAGCAGGTCCGGCACGCCCGCGACCGCGCGCTCGGCGCCGGGGCCCCAGGCGGTCGCCGCGACGCCGCCCACGGCGGGGCGCAGGAGCAGCGTGGCCGGGCCCGCCGGCGTCCGCAGGACGTGCCACACCGTGCCGTCCGGCAGCACGCGCAGCGTCGGGTCGCCGCCCCCGCGCCGGATCATCAGGAGCGTGAGCCGCACGTCCAGCGGCCCGTCGGGACGGTACGTGCTGGTCACCGGCGCGACGCCGCCGGCGGCTGCGTCGGGGGGCAGGTCGGGCACCCCACCAGCATGACGCACCCCGCCGACACGCCGACCCGGCGTGCGGCGGGGTCGCACCCGCGTCAGCGCTTGAGGAAGTCCAGCAGCAGCTCGTTGACCTCGGCGCCGTGGGTCCAGAGCATCCCGTGCGGGGCGCCCTCGATCTCGGCGTACTCGGCCTGGGGGAGCGCCGCGTGGAACGGCCGGCCGGTGGCGTCGATCGGCAGGATGCGGTCGGCGGTGCCGTGCACGATCAGCGTCGGGACGTCGATCTTCGGCAGGTCGCCCCGGAAGTCGGTCAGCCACGTCGGCACGACGGCGCTGGACGCGAACCACGACGCGTTCGACGCGAGGTCCCAGGAGTGGCGCAGGGCCTCCTCGGAGAGCCGGCTGCCGAGGTTCTCGTCGGTGTTGTAGAAGTCGGCGTAGAAGCTCGTGAAGTACGCGTACCGGTCGGCGGTCACGGCGGCGAGGATGCCGTCGAAGACCTCCTGCGGGACGCCGGTCGGGTTGTCGTCGGTGTGCAGCAGGAACGGCTCCAGCGACGCGAGGAACACGGCCTTCGCGACCCGCTCGGACCCGTAGGTGCCGAGGTAGCGGCCGACCTCGCCGGTACCCATCGAGAAGCCCACGAGCACGGCGTCGCGCAGGTCCAGCGTCTCGAGCACCGTCCGCAGGTCCGCGGCGAACGTGTCGTAGTCGTACCCGGTGGTCGGCTGGCTCGACCGGCCGAAGCCGCGGCGGTCGTAGGTGATGACCCGGTAGCCGGCGTCGAGGAGCGCGGCGGACTGCTTCTCCCAGGAGTGCCCGTCCAGCGGGTAGCCGTGGATGAGGACGACCGGCTGCCCCGTGCCGTGGTCCTCGTAGTACAGGTCGATCGAGGTGCTGTTCTCGGTGCCCACGGTGATGTACGACATGGTCCGCCTTCTTCCTCCGGTGGAGAACGACCGTTCTCCGCGATGTCGCCTACACTAGAGAACGAACGTTTTCCGCGCAAGCCCCGGGAGGTCCGACATGGTGCAGCAGCAGTCCGAGGGTCGTGCGGCGGCCGTGACCCCGGACGACGACGCCCTGCGCGCGCGGGTGCTCGACGCCGCCGACCGGCTCTACTACCGCCGCGGCATCCAGTCCGTCGGCATGGACGAGCTGCGCACGGAGGCCGGCGTCCCCCTCAAGCGCCTCTACCGGCTGTTCGGGTCCAAGGACGCGATCGTCGCCGAGGTGCTGCGCCGCCGGCACGCGATGTGGGAGGAGGGGCTGACCGCCGCGGTCGCCGCCGCCGGCACGCCCCGGGACCGGCTGCTCGCGATCTACGACTACCTGGCCGGGTGGTTCGACCAGGGCGACTTCAACGGCTGCATCTTCATCAACTCGTTCGGGGAGCTCGGCGGGTGCTCGCCCGAGGTGGCGGCGCTCGCCCGGGACCACAAGGCGGGCTTCCAGTCGTTCGTCGCGGACCTCGTGGCGGCGGCGGGCGGCCCCCCGGTGCTGGCGGCGCAGCTCGCGATCCTCGCGGAGGGCGCGCAGACCACCGCGGCCATCTCCGGCTCGGCGGACGCGGCCGCCCAGGCCCGTGCCGCCGCGGAGACGCTCATCGGCGCGGCCGGCGTCCCGGCCGGCTGACCGCGGTCCTCACGCGGCGCGGGTGCCCGTGACCTCCTGGAGCCAGTCGAACACCGCGTCGAGGTAGGCCGCCCGCGGCTCGTCGGCCGACAGGGCCAGGTCGTGGATGCCGCCCGGCACGGTCACGAGGGTCACGTCGTCCCCCAGCCGCGGCGCGCGCGCCCAGATCTGTGCGACGTCCAGCACGGTGTCCTGCGCGTCCAGGAGCGGGTTCTCCCGGGAGTTGGGCCCGGACTCCGCGGCGGTGCACACCAGCACGGGCGCGTCGATCCGCAGGCCCCGCGCGAGCCGCGCCTGCCCCCGGCGCACCGCCCGCAGCCAGCCCGCGCGCACGGGGAAGCCCTCGGACGGCTTCATCGCGAGGTCGTAGTCCCAGCGGCCGCCGTGGTCGACGTGCAGGTGCCAGGAGTACGCGGACGGGCCGTCGGCGAGCACCCGCATCCGGTCGACCGGTCCGAGGCCGTCCAGCACCCAGGTCGACACGACGCGGTGGAACCAGCGGGCGTTCAGGTCGAACCAGGGGCTGTTCAGCACCAGCGCGTCGACGGCGTCCCGCCCGGCGGGGCTGTTCGCCCACAGGGCCGCGGTGAGCCCTCCGGTGGAGTGGGCGTGCACGGTGAGCCGGTCGTGGCCCAGCTCGTCGCGGACCAGGCGCGCGGCGAGGCCGAGGTCGACGCGGTACTCCGCGAGGTCGTCGACGTAGTGGGCGACCTGCCCCGCGCGCCAGGACCGACCGCACCGCCGCAGGTCCACCGCGTAGAACGTGTGGCCGCGGCGCTCCCACTCCTCGGCGAGGTGGGTCTGGAAGAAGTAGTCGTTGAACCCGTGCACGTGCAGAACAGCGGGGCCGCCGGGCTCGCGCGCGGGGTCCGGGCCGGGCGCGCGGCGGACGACGGTCGCGACGAGGTCCGGGTCGGTGGCCGACAGCGCCAGCGTCGTGCGCTCCCAGCCCGGGCCGAGCGCGTCGGGCTCCCAGACCGTCATCCGGCGGCCCCGGGACGGGCCACCGGGGGCAGCGGGCGTGCGGCGGCCGGCAGCCGCAGCGGCAGCAGGGCGGCGAGCCCGATGGCGATGACCAGCACGAGACCCAGGATGCCCCACCGCTGCGACCCCGAGACGGCCACGAACGTCGAGAACGCGAGCGGTGCCAGGAAGCTCGCCGCCCGGCCGGTCGTCGCGTACAGGCCGAAGATCTGGCTCTCCCGCCCGGGCGGCGCCACCCGGGTGAGCAGCGACCGGCTGGCGGACTGCGCCGGGCCGACGAACACGCACAGCAGCAGGCCGCACACCCAGAAGGCCGGCCGCCCCGCGTCGGCGAGCACGAACGTCGCGACGCCCGCGACCACGAGGCCCGACAGGGCGGTGACGATCAGCGCCCGCGGGCCGACCCGGTCGTCGAGCAGCCCCGCCAGCAGGGTCGAGATGCCCGCGACGACGTTGGCGGCGATGGCGAACACCACCACCTCGCTCGCCGTGAACCCGAACGTGCCCGAGGCGATCACCGCGCCGAAGGTGAACACCCCCGCCAGCCCGTCCCGGTACACGGCGCTGGCCAGGAGGAACAGGACGGTGCTGCGCGACGTCCGCCACAGGTCGCGCACGTCGGCGACGATCGTCCGGTACGCCTCGACGACCCCCGGCCGGCGCCCGGGGGCCCGCCCCGCGCCCCTCGGGGCGTCCGGCACGGCCAGCAGCACCGGCACCGCGAACACCCCGAACCACAGCGCCGACAGCAGCACCGCCACCCGGATGTTGAGCCCGTCCTCGCCGGT
This sequence comes from Cellulomonas endometrii, assembly GCF_949769265.1. Taxonomy (NCBI): domain Bacteria; kingdom Bacillati; phylum Actinomycetota; class Actinomycetes; order Micrococcales; family Cellulomonadaceae; genus Cellulomonas; species Cellulomonas endometrii. The sequence continues at coordinate 123,441 of NZ_CATKPC010000005.1, forward strand.
CACGCCGAACCACCCGACCGCCGGGTCGATGAACCCCACGAACAGCACGAGCAGCAGCACGATGCCGCCCAGGTACCCGGCGCCCCACCCGAGCCCGCTGACCCGGCCGAGCGTCGCGGGCGTCGCGACGCGGGGGAGCAGGGCGTTGTAGTGCACGGACGCCAGCTCGAACGTGAGGTTCCCGGCCGCGAGCAGGGCGATCCCGAGGAGCAGGTTCGCGGTGAGGGCGTCGGCGTCGGGCCGCACCAGGAACATCGCCGCGCACAGCGCCACCGTCACGGCGGACTGCACGGCGAGCCCGCGCCGCCGGCGGCCGGAGCCGTCGGCGCGCGTGCCGGCCAGCGGGGCGAGCACCGCGATCAGCACGCCGGCCGCCGTCAGCCCCCACCCCAGCCAGGTGGAGTGCTCGGCGAGCGCCGCGTCGAGGGCGTCCCCGCCCTGCTCGACGACCGCGGGGTCGACGAACGCGTCGCTGGTCAGCCAGCGTGTGAACACGAACGTCGTGATGACCGCGTTGAACGCCGCCGAGCCCCAGTCCCACAGCGCCCAGGCGACCACCGGCCAGCGGCGCCGGGACGGCGTGCCCGCGGGGGCGACGGCCGCGACGGCACGGGGGCGGGCGGCGGGGCGGCGTCGGCGTGCACGGACCAGGCATACCGCGACCCGGCGTCCGGCGCGTGTCGGGAGCCTGAACACGCCGTGCGTGCGGTTGCCGTGCCGTCGGGGCGTGCCTAGGTTCCCGGCATGACCGGGACCGCGCGCATCGGCATCTCCGGCTGGCGGTACGCGCCGTGGCGCGGGGTGTTCTACCCGAAGGGACTCGCGCAGCGGCGGGAGCTGGAGCACGCGTCCCGGCACCTCGGCACGATCGAGATCAACGGTTCCTTCTACTCCCTGCAGCGCCCGGAGTCCTACCAGGCGTGGCGCGCGGAGGTCCCGCCCGGGTTCGTGTTCTCGGTCAAGGGCGGACGGTTCGTCACGCACATGAAGAAGCTCGCGGACGTCGAGGTCCCGCTGGCGAACTTCTTCGCGTCCGGGATGCTCGCGCTGGGGCCGACGCTGGGGCCGGTGCTGTGGCAGCTGCCGCCGAACCTCGGGTACGACCGCGACCGGCTCGCCCGGTTCTTCGACCTGCTGCCCCGGACCACGGCTGCCGCGGCGGCGCTGGCGACCCGGCACGACGAGCGGCTCGACGACCGCGCCTGGACGACCACCGAGGAGGACCGGCCGCTGCACCACGTGCTGGAGGTCCGGCACGCCACCTTCGAGACCCCGGACTTCCCCGCGCTGCTCCGCGAGCACGGCATCGGCCTGGTCGTGGCCGACACCGCCGGGAAGTGGCCGTACCTGGAGGACGTCACCTCCGACGTCGTCTACGTCCGGCTGCACGGCGACTCCGAGCTGTACGTCTCCGGCTACGACGACCCGGCGCTCGACCGGTGGGCCGACCGGGTGCGCGCCTGGACGTCCGGCGGCGAGCCCGCGGACGCCCGCCGGCTCGGACCGCCCGCCGCCCCGAGCCCGGGCCGCGACGTGTACGTCTACTTCGACAACGACGTGAAGGTCCGCGCCCCGGTCGACGCGATGGGCCTGGCCCGCCGCCTGGGCGTCGGCCCGGCCGTCCCGGCCCCCTGACCCGCCCCAGCCGGTCGTCGACCGGGCAGCAGATGCTGCCTCGCGGACGCCGGTGCCCGCGTCTACTGCCCGCTCGGCGGGTGCGCGCGGCCGCGGAGGCGGTCGATCTCCCGGCGCTCGCGCTTGGTCGGCCGGCCCGCGCCGCGGTCCCGCTGGGCCGCGACCGCGACGTGCTCGCGCGGCGGGGGCGGAGGGGTGCGGTCGATCAGGCACTCGGCGGCCGGCGCGGGCCCGACCCGCCGCTCGATGATCCGCGCGACCTCGACGATCCGCTCCGGCCCGTCACCGCGCACGCGGACCTCGTCCCCGACCTTGACGCTGGTCGCGGGCTTGGCGCGGTCGCCGTTCACGCGGATGTGGCCGGCCCGGCACGCGGCGGCCGCCGCGGCGCGGGTCTTCGTCAGCCGGACCGCCCACACCCACCGGTCGACGCGGGTGCTCGCGGGTCCCGCGGGCAGCGGCCGTGCGGCCGGCGTCGCGCCCGGCGTCGCGGCGGGCGGCTCCGGTGCCGCGGGCTCGGTCACGGGCTCAGGCCGCCGCGCGGGCGGCGCCGAGGATCTCCGCCGCGTCGTGCCCGCCGGGCTGCTCGCCCTCGGCGGCCGCGCGCTCCGCGAGCCGCAGCAGCGCGGCGTTCAGCGGCGTGGCGACGCCGTGCAGGCGGCCGAGCAGCACGATCTCGCCGTTGAGGTAGGCGGCCTCGATCGACCCGGCCCCGCGCACGAGGCTCTGCCAGGTGGACCCGCCGCGGCGCGTGACGCCCGGCAGGTCGACCAGCGTGAAGTCGCCGCGCACCTCGGACTCCTCCTCGGCCGGGGTCGGCTCGATCCCGGCGGCGGCGAGCACGTCGCGCGCCTCGGCGACCGTGGACCGGAGGAGCTCGCGGGCGGCGGGCTCGCGCACCGGCCCGCACAGCGCCTCGACGGCGTTGCCGAGGTTGCTCAGCAGCTTGGCGTACTTCCACGCCATGACGTCCCGCACGACCGGCGCGCGGAACCCGGCGGCCTCCAGGTCGGCGCCCACGACGGCGACGTCCGGGTCCGGCTCGCCCGCCGGGAACGACCCCAGCGTGAGGACGCCCGTCACCGGGCTGCCGCCGGCGGACACGCGGCCGGGCTCGAGGAACGTCGCGGGCAGCCACACGCACATGCCGACCACCCGCTCGAACCGCCGCAGCGCGGTCCGCTCGTTGTCGACGCCGTTCTGGGCGCACACCAGCAGCAGGTCCTCGCCCGCGGTGCGGCCCCCGGCGACCGGGCGGCCCGCCCACTGCGCCGTGGTGGCCGCGGTGTCCTGCCCCTTGACCGCGAGCACGAGCACGTCGTCCGGTCGCAGCTCGACGTCCTCCGGGCCCGCCGCGACGGGTGCGTGCACCACCCGGGCGCCCGCCGGGGTGGTCAGGTGCAGGCCCTCGGACCGCATCGCCTCCAGGTGGGCGCCGCGCGCGACTAGCACGACCTCCCGCCCCGCCTCCGCCAGCAGCCCGCCGATGGTCCCGCCGACCGCGCCGGCACCGATGATCACGTATCGCACGGACGCCACCGTGCCACATCCCGCCGCACCCCGGCGCGGCGCGCTCGCCGGCAGGTGGTTGCCGGAGGTGACGACCCCGGGCGCCGTCGTACGGTGGAGGCCATGACCACCCCCTCTCTCGTCGCCATCACCGGCGGCCACGTCGTCCCTGTCTCCTCCGCCCCCGTGGAGGGCGGCACCGTCCTGATCCGCGACGGCCGCATCGAGGCCGTCGGCGCCGACGTCGTCGTCCCCGACGGCGCCACCGTCATCGACGCGACCGGCCGCTGGGTGCTGCCGGGCTTCGTCGAGGCGCACGGCCACGTGGGCATCCACGAGGAGGGCGAGGGCGTCGAGGGCAACGACACGAACGAGATGACCGGCCCGAACATGGCGGCCGTGCGGGCGGTCGACGCGATCAACATCGACGACGAGGGCTTCCGTGACGCGCTGTCCGGCGGCGTGACGTCGGTGGTCGTGAAGCCCGGCTCCGGCAACCCGATCGGCGGCCAGAGCGTCGCGATGAAGTGCTGGGGCGGCCGCACGATCGACGAGCAGGTCATCTCCGCGTCGGTGAGCGTGAAGTCCGCGCTCGGCGAGAACCCGAAGCGCGTGTACGGCGGCAAGAAGCAGACGCCGTCGACCCGGCTCGGCACCGCGCTGATCATCCGCGAGGCGTTCACCGCGGCCCAGCACTACCGCGCCGCCCGCGCCGCCGCCGAGACCAAGGGCGAGCCGTTCAAGACCGACCTGGGGCTGGAGACGCTCGCCCGGGTGCTCGACGGCGAGCTCTACTGGGACCAGCACACGCACCGGCACGACGACATCGCCACGGCGATCCGGCTGGCCGACGAGTTCGGGTACAAGCTGGTCATCAACCACGGGACCGAGGGGCACAAGGTCGCCGACGTGCTCGCCGAGCGGGACATCCCGGTGATCTTCGGCCCGATGTTCACGTCGCGCTCGAAGGTCGAGCTGCGGGACCGGGCGATCGCCAACCTCGCGGCCCTCGCGCGGGCCGGCGTGCGCGTCGCGATCACGACCGACCACCCCGTCGTCCCGATCAACTTCCTGGTGCACCAGGCGACCCTCGCGGTGAAGGACGGGCTGCCGCGGGAGACCGCGCTCGAGGCGCTCACGGTCAACCCGGCGTCGTTCCTCGGGCTGGCGGACCGGGTCGGCGCGCTCGAGCCGGGGCGCGACGGCGACGTCGTCATCTGGTCGGGCGACCCGCTGGACGTGCACGCGCGCGCCGAGCACGTGCTGATCGAGGGCCGCACGGTCTACACGTGGGACGCGGCGACCTCGACGGGCCGCACGGTCGAGCGCGCGGAGCGCTTCACCGCCTGACGCGGCACCGCCCGAGCCCGCGAGGTCGTCGCGTCCCACGGGTCGTCCCGCCGGACTGACGACCTCGTGCGGATGTGACGACCTCGCGGCCGGCCGGCCGGGCGGGCGGGGCGGGGGTGGCACGGGCGGCACCGGTTCACCGGTGGCTCTCAGGCGGGGCCCAGCGGACGGTCGGGGAGCGGCGTGCACTGAGTGCTGTCGGCGCCACCGCGGCGCCCGCCCGCAGGAGGTGTCCCCATGGACCAGCACGACCCGGCCTCGCCGGCCGACAGCCCCGCCACCACGCCCCCCGCCGCGGAGCCGTACCGCCCGCCCCGCCGGGTCCGACGCCGCCGGACCGCCGTGGCGCTGGTCGCCTCGGGCACCGTCGCCGCGGGCCTCGTGCTCGGCGGGTCCGCGGTCGCCCTGGGCTGGCCGGACGACACGTCCGGCGGCACCGGCCTGACCGTCGCGCCGCGCACGGGGTCCGGCGACGGCCGCGGCACGACGGACCCCGGCGCCACGACCCCCGGCTCGACCGCCCCGGGGAGCGCGGCCCCGTCCACCGGCCTGCCCGGGACCGGGTCGTCCGCGACGGGCACGGCGACCCTGGACACCACGACCGCCACCCCGGCGCAGCAGGCGGGCGTCGTCCTCATCAGCACGGTGCTCGGCTACCAGTCCGCGGAGGCCGCGGGCACGGGCGTCGTGCTGACGTCGGACGGCCTGGTCGTGACGAACAACCACGTCGTCCAGGGCGCGACGCAGATCACCGTGACGGTCGGCGCCACGGGGGAGTCCTTCACGGCCACCGTGGTCGGCACCGACGCGGCCGCGGACGTCGCGGTGCTGCAGCTCGACGGCGCGGCGGGGCTGACGACGGCGCCCCTGGACGACGACGACGCGGTGGCGCTCGGCGACGCGGTGACGGCGGTCGGCAACGCCGAGGGCGGCGGCATCCTGATCGCGGCCGACGGCTCGATCACGGGGCTCGAGGAGTCGATCACCACGCAGTCCGAGGGCGCGTCGGCGGGCGAGTCGCTGACCGGGCTCGTCGAGGTGGACGCCGACGTGGTGCCCGGCGACTCCGGCGGACCCCTCCTGGACGACGAGGGCGAGGTCATCGGCATCACGACGGCGGCGTCGTCCGGCTCGGCGGACATCACCGGGTACGCGATCCCGATCGGGGACGTGCTGGACGTGGTGACGCAGATCGTCGCGGGCCAGGACACCGACGCGATCACGCTCGGGTACCCGGCGTTCCTCGGGGTGCAGATCGCGACCGCCGCCACGACCCCCGGGGCCGGCGCCGCGGCGGGTGCGACGATCGCCGGCGTCATCGAGGGCACCCCCGCCGCGCAGGCGGGCCTCGCGGCGGGCGACACGGTCACGGCCGTCGACGGCACACCGGTGGCCGACGGCGACGCGCTGAGCGCGGCGCTCGCGGGGTACGCCCCCGGCGACCGGGTGACGCTCACCTGGACCGCCGCGGACGGCGGCACGCGGTCCGCGACGGTGACGCTGGTCGCCGGCCCCGCGGACTGACGAGCGGGCGCGGCGCCCCGGGTGGCCGGCGACGGCAGGGGCCCGCGCCCGCCAGGCCCTACGCTGACGCACCATGGCCGTCACCATGCAGGACGTCGCGCGCCGGGCCGCCGTGTCCGCGAAGACGGTGTCCCGCGTGGTCAACGACCACCCGCACATCAGCCCCGACAAGCGGGCGCGCGTGCTGGCGGCGATCGAGGAGCTCGGCTACCAGCTGAACCCCGCCGCCCGGACCCTGCGGACCGGGCGGTCGGGCGTGATCGGGCTCGGGCTCCCGGACCTGCGCGAGCCGTACTACGCCGAGCTCGCGCACGCGGTGCTCGACCACGCGGGGCGGCGCGGGCTCACGGTCCTGGTCGACCCGACGGGCGGTGACCGGGACCGGGAGCTCGCGCTGCTGCGCGGCCGGGGCGGCGGGCTCGACGGCGTGCTGCTGTACGCCCTGGGTGTGGGTGCCGACGAGGCGGCGGGCGCGGCGCTGCCCGCGGTGCTGCTGGGCGAGCGGGTGGCGCCCGGGGCCTCCGCGGCGGTGGACGTGGACCCGGCGGTGGCCGCCGCCGTGGCGCACCTGGTGGAGACCGGCCACCGGCGGATCGCCGTGCTGGGCGCGGACCCCCGCGCGGGGTCGCCGGGAGCCCGCCGCACGGAGGCCTTCCGCCGGGCGGCCGAGGCGGAGGGGCTGACCGTCGACGAGGCCTTGCTGGTCGACGTCGGCCCGCGCTGGGGCCGGCACGAGGGCGCCGCCGCCGCCGCCCGGCTGCTCGACGCCGGCCTGCCGTTCGACGCGGTGCTGGCGCACAACGACGCGCTGGCGCTGGGTGCGCTGCGTACCGCGCTGGACCGGGGGCTGCGGGTGCCGGAGGACGTCGCCCTGATCGGGTCGGGCGACACCGAGGACGCCCGGTACGCGGTGCCGTCCCTGACCTCGATCGCGCAGGGCACCAGCGAGGTCGCCGGCACGGCGGTCGCCCTGCTCGCCGACCGCATCGAGGGCCGCCCGCCCCGCGACGACGAGCGCCGCGCCGCCGCCGTGGACCTGCGGCTGCGGGAGTCGACGCTGGGGGTGGGGGTGGCGTGAGCGACGGGACGGACGGCACCCGCCCCGTGACGATGGCGGACGTGGCCCGGGCGGCGGGCGTCTCGGTCAAGACGGTCTCGAACGTCCTGGCCGACCACGTGCACGTGAGCGAGGGGACGCGCGGGCGGGTGCTCGCGGCGGTGGAGCAGCTGGGCTACCGCGTCAACCCGTTCGCCAGCCGGCTCCGCTCGGGCCGGACGGGCGTCATCGCGTTCGCGCTGCCGCACCTCTACCAGCCCTACTTCGGCGACGTCGCGGAACGGGTGATCGCGGAGGGGGAGCGCCGCGGTCTGACGGTGGTGATCGAGCCGACGAACGCCCTGGCCGACCGGGAGCGCGCCGTGCTGTCCGGGGCGCGCCGGCAGCAGGTCGACGGCGCGATCCTGTCCCCGGCGGCCCTCGGCGTGGCGGAGCTGCAGGCCGTGCGCGTGGAGGGGCCCCTGGTGCTGCTCGGCCCGCGCCTCGAGGCACCGCCGGCGGACCAGGTGGTCATGGACGACCGCGGGGCGTCCCGCACCGCGGTCGCGCACCTGCTGGCCTCCGGCAGGCGACGCATCGCCGCGGTCGGCACCACCCCGGACGGCGGGTCGGCCGACGAGCGCGAGGCGGGGTACCGCGACGCCCTAGCGGCCGCGGGAGTCCCGGTCGACCCCGCGCTGCTGCTCCAGGCGCCGGACTGGGACCGGCGGTCCTCCGGGGCCGCGGCGGCCGTCCGGCTGCTCGCGTCCGGTGTGCCGTTCGACGCGGTGTTCTGCTTCAACGACGCGATGGCGTTCGGGGTGCTGCGGGTGCTGGCCAGCCGTGGGCTGCGCGTCCCGGAGGACGTCGCCGTGGTCGGGTTCGACAACACGGAGCAGTCCCGGTTCTCGACCCCGCCGCTCACGTCCGTCGACCCCGGGCAGGAGCAGATCGCGCGCACCGCGGTCGAGCTGCTGGTGCAGCGCATCGAGGGCCGCACCGGCCCGCCGGAGGTGGTCGTCGCGGACCACCACCTCGTCGTGCGGGAGTCCAGCGGGGGAGCGCGCACGCCCGTCGTCTGAGCGGATCGTGCATCGATGTCATACCGCGCGTGGCCGGCGCGGGCCGCCGTGGCCCCGCGGCCGTGCCGCTCCTGACGGCGCGGATCCGCTCGCGTCCGCGTGATCACCCCGATCCACAGCGGTGCGCCGCCGGGGATGGGTCGCGCTGACCGTCGCGTGCGTGCCGCGTCCGGTGTCCGATCGGCCATAGCGGGGTTGACATCGATGTAAGCCACGTTGCAGAGTGGCGCCGCACCGCACGCACACCAGGCAAGGAAGCCCATGTCGCACCCCACCCGCGCCGCGCAGCAGCCCCGGTCGCCGCAGTCCCGGTCCGCGCAGCCCGGCCCCGTCGCCCCCGTCGCGACCGGACGCCTCGTCCAGCGCCCCCTGCCCGCCTCCGACGTCCGCCTGGACGCCTCGGGTCACCTGGGCCGCTGGCAGCGGCTCAACGCCGAGGCCACGCTCCCGCACTGCGTCGAGATGCTGGAGGACAGCAGGGCGCTCGCGAACCTGCGCCGCGTCGTCGGCGAGGCCGACGGGCCGTTCACCGGCTACCAGTTCGCCGACTCCGACGTCTACAAGGTGCTCGAGGCGATCGGCTGGGAGATCGGCCGCACCGGCACCCGGCGGTGGGACGCCTTCCTGGCCGAGACGCTCGACCTGCTGGAGCGGGCTCAGGACGACGACGGCTACCTGAACTCGTTCGTCCAGGTCGACCGCCCGGCGGAGCGGTTCGCCGACCTGCGCTGGGCCCACGAGCTCTACTGCGCCGGCCACCTGATCCAGGCCGCCGTCGCCCTGCACCGCGGTGCCGGCCGCGCGGACTACCTCGCGCTGGCCCGGCGGTGCGCGGACCTGGTCGTGCAGCGGTTCGGCCCGGACGGGAAGGCCGGCTACTGCGGCCACCCGGAGGTCGAGACGGCCCTCGTCGAGCTGTACCGCGAGACCGGCCACGAGCCGTACCTGGCGACCGCCCGCCGCATGGTCGACGAGCGCGGCCAGGACCTCGCGCTCCTGGGCCCCGACCGCCTCGGCGCGCACTACTTCCAGGACCACGCGCCGGTCCGGGAGTCGCTCGAGGCCACGGGCCACGCCGTGCGCCAGCTCTACCTGAACGCCGGGGTCACCGACGTCTACACGGAGCAGGGCGACGACCGCCTGCTGGCGGCGATGGACGCGCAGTGGGACTCGGCGCACCACCAGAAGATGTACGTGACCGGCGCGATGGGCTCGCGGCACTTCGACGAGTCGTTCGGCGACGCCTACGAGCTCCCGCCGGACCGCGCGTACGCCGAGACCTGCGCCGCGATCGCGGACGTGCACTGGAGCTACCGGATGCTGCTCGTCGAGGGCGGCGCCCGGTACGCGGACGCCGTCGAGCGGGCCCTGTACAACGCGGTCGCCGCGTCGGTCGCGTCCGACGGCTGCTCGTTCTTCTACTCCAACCCGCTGCACCTGCGCGAGGGCCACCGCGAGGAGGAGAACGCGCCGTCGCGGCGCACCCCCTGGTACTCGTGCGCCTGCTGCCCGCCCAACATCGCCCGGCTGGTCGCGTCCCTGCACGCGTACGTCGCGACGTCGACGGACGACACCCTGCGCGTGCACCTGTACAGCGCGGGGGACATCGCGATCCCCGATCACCTGGGCACCGGCACGGTCCGCGTCGACACCGCGTACCCGGCGGACGGCCGCGTGCTCGTCGAGGTCGAGGGCGAGCTCACCGGCCGCCTCGCGCTGCGGGTCCCCGGGTGGGCCGGGGCCGCCGGCGCCACCGTGGACGGCGACCCGGTCGGAGCCGGCGACGGCACGCTCCCGACCGAGGACGGCTACCTGGTGCTCCCCGCGGGCACGCAGAAGGTCGAGCTCGACCTCGACATGCCCGCCACCACGGTGACCGCCCACCCGCGCGTCGACGCGGTCCGCGGCTCCGTCGCGATCGTGCGGGGCCCGGTCGTGTACTGCGTCGAGCAGGCCGACCACCTGGGCGGCCCGTCCGTCGAGGACGTCCGGCTCCAGGCCGGCGGGACCCTGGCGGTCGTGCCCGGCGACGGCCCGCTCCCGCGCATCGAGGCGCAGGGCCTGGCCCAGGACGCCGGCGCCGCCTCGCTCGACCGCACCCCGCTGTACCGGACCCCGCTGCACGGGACCCCGGGCGACGCGGAGGCCGCAGCCGGGTCGCCGGTCCGGCTCACGGCGATCCCGTACGCCCAGTGGGGCAACCGCGAGCCCGGCGCCATGCGCGTCTGGCTCCCGGTCGCCTGACCCAGCAGCACGACACGAGAGGACGGCGCGACGATGCGCAGACTGACGGCGGCGGCGGTGGCCGCGGCGGTGCTGATCGGGACCGGGGCGTGCGCGACCGGTTCCGGCGGCGGGGACGACGACACCGTGACGCTCTGGGTGCGCGACTACCAGAAGAGCATCATGGGGACGCTCGCGGACGAGTTCAACGCCACGCACGACACGCAGGTCGAGGTCACGCTCGTCCCCGCGACCAGCTTCGTGCAGAAGCTCGGGACCGCGGTCGCGGCGTACCAGGGCCCGGACATCGCGTCCCTCGACCTCGTGTTCGCGCCGTACTTCGCCTCCGCGGGCGTGCTGGCGGACATCACCGACGAGGTCGACGCCCTGCCGTACGCCGACGACCTCAGCCCGGCGCACCTGGACCAGGTCACGTACGAGGGCCGGACGTACGGGGTGCCGTTCACCGGCGACGTGTCGGTGATGTTCTACAACAAGACGCTGTTCGCCCGGGCGGGGCTGGACCCGGAGCGGCCCCCCACCACCTGGGCCGAGGTGCAGCAGGCGGCCGAGGCGGTCGCCGCCCTGGGCGACGGCTCCGACGGGTTCGTGTTCTCCGGCGCGTGCGGCGGCTGCAACATCTTCTCGCTGACCCCGCTCGTGTGGGCGTCGGGAGGCGACGTCCTGGACGCGGACGGCACGCAGGCGCAGCTCGACTCCGAGGAGGTCGGCGGTGCGCTGCAGCTCTACCGGGACCTGTACGAGGCGGGGACCATGCCCGAGCTGGTGCGCACCGACGCCGGCCCGAACGCCGCGACGGCGTTCCAGAGCGGCACCGTCGGCATGCGGTTCGACGGCACCTCGTTCATGTCGACGCTGGTCGGCGACGGGGCGGTGGACTTCGGCGTCGCGCCGATCCCCGGCCGGGACGGCGGCTCGGCGTCGTTCGCCGGCGGGGACGTCCTGTCGGTGATGACCGGTGCCGACAACCCGGACGGCGCCTGGGAGTTCCTGCGGTGGGCGACTGACCGGGACGCGCAGCAGGTGCTCGCCGACAACGCGATCCTGCCGATCCGGATGGACCTGCTGGACGAGATCTACGTGCCGCGCGACCCCCGGTTCGGCGTGTTCGCGGACGCGCTCGCGGTCGGCCACGTGCCGTACTCGACCGTCGAGAACGAGCTGTTCAACGACAACAACGGCGTCTGGGCCGGACTGGTCCAGGACGCCGTGTTCGGCCCCGGCAGCGTCGAGGACGCCCAGGCCGCGGCCCAGCGGGACGCCCAGGCGATCCTCGACAAGGCGAACGACTGACCCGACCGCACGCGACCGCACGGTGCCGCCCGGCACCCTGGACGACGGAGTTCTGACGCGATGACCGCACCCGTGATGGCACCACCGGCTCCCGGTGGCGTCGCCCTGCGCAGGAGGCGCCGGCGCACGACGCTCGCCCGCCGGCGCACGTACCTCGGCCTGCTGATGGTGGCGCCCGCCGTCGTCATGCTCGGCCTGTTCTTCCTGTGGCCCCTGACCCAGACCGTCCGGATGTCGTTCTACGACTGGCCCATGCTCGGCGAGCACACGTGGGTCGGCCTGGAGAACTACACCGACGCGCTCGCGGACTCCGACTTCCTCGCCGCCGTCGGCTTCACGCTGCGCTACACCCTGATCGCGACGCCCCTGCTGTTCGTGGTGGCGCTGGTGCTGGCGCTGCTCGTGCGCGGCGGGTCCCGCGGGGCGCGGGCGTTCCGGACCATCTGGTTCATCCCGGTCGTCATCGGCATGGCCGCCGCGTCGTACCTCTGGATGTACCTGTTCCAGCCGGACCTCGGCCCGGCGAGCGCGCTCGGGGAGCGCGCCGGACTCCTGGACGCCTCGCAGAACTACTTCGCCACGTCGACCTCCGCCCTGGTGATCGTGCTGGCGATGGTGACGTGGAAGGTCGTCGGCCTGCAGATGCTGCTGCTGTCCTCCGGGCTGCAGTCCATCCCGCTGGAGGTCACCGAGGCCGCCCGCATCGACGGCGCCGGACGGTGGCAGGCGTTCCGGCACATCACGCTGCCCCTGCTGCGCCCGACGCTGGCCCTCGTGCTGGTGTTCTCCGTCGCCGGGTCGCTGCTGGCCTTCGACCAGTTCTTCATCATGACCGCCGGGGGGCCGTCGAACTCGACGATCACCGCGGTGTTCCAGACCTACCGGACCTCCTTCATCCAGTTCGAGCTCGGCGCCGGTGCCGCGATGTCGGTGCTGCTCATGGTCGTCCTGGCGGCCGTGAGCGCCCTGCAGATGCTCCTGCTGAGGAACACGGACAACGCATGAGCGCCCTGCCCCGCCCCCTGCCGGCCGCCCCGGCCCTCGCCCCCCCCGACCCGCCCCGGGCGCCCGCCCGCCGGCGCGGCCGCGTCCCGCGCAGCCTCGCCGAGGTCCGCGCGTCCATGCCCCGCCTCGCGTGGTGGGTCGTGTGCGTCTGCCTGGCGGTCCTGTTCCTGTACCCGCTGTACGTGATGGTCACGCAGAGCCTCAAGGCGCCCGCCGAGGCCGTCGCCGTGCCCCCGACGATGTTCCCGCACGAGTGGTCGCTGGAGAACTACCGGTCGCTCGCCGACAGCTCGTCGGGGATCAGCCTGCTGCGGTCGCTCGGCAACTCGGTGCTCGTCTCGGTGTCGGTCACGGTGCTCACGACCGTGGTGGCGACGCTCGCCGGCTACGGGTTCGCCAAGCTGCCGTTCCGGGGCTCGGGGATCATCTTCTTCCTCGCGCTGGTCGCGTTCATGGTGCCGTTCCAGGCGATCATCACGCCGCTGTTCCTCATCCTCCGGGACCTGGGGCTGCTGGGGTCGCTGCCGGGGCTGGTGCTCGTCATCGCGACGTTCAGCCTGCCGTTCGGGCTGTTCCTCATGCGCAACACGTTCGCGGCGCTGCCGGGCTCGCTGGAGGAGGCCGCGATGATCGACGGGTGCGGCACCCTGGGAGCCATGCGTCGCGTGCTGCTGCCGGTGGCCCTGCCGGGCGTGATCTCGACCGCGCTGCTCACGTTCTTCACCGCGTGGAACGAGTTCTTCGCGACGCTCATCCTGCTGGTGGACCAGGACAGGTACACCCTGCCGGTCAGCCTGCAGATGCTGGCGTCCGGGCAGAACAACCAGCTCGACTGGGGTGTGATGCAGGCTGGGGTGACGGTCACCGTCGTCCCGTGCGTCGTGATCTTCCTGCTGCTCCAGAAGTACTACGTCAGCGGCCTGCTGTCCGGCGCCGTCAAGTAGCCCCGCCCCACCCTTCGAGGAAGGACCCCCGTGCCCCACGCCCGTCTCACCGTCGACCCCGAGCTCGTCGTCTCCCCGGTGCACCGCCGCACCTTCGGCTCGTTCGTCGAGCACCTCGGCCGCTGCGTCTACACCGGCATCCACGACCCCGGCCACCCCACGGCCGACGCGGACGGGTTCCGCGAGGACGTCCTGGAGCTCGTCCGCGAGCTCGGTGTCACGACCGTCCGGTACCCCGGCGGCAACTTCGTGTCCGGCTACCGCTGGGAGGACGGCGTCGGCCCGGTCGACCAGCGCCCCGCCCGGCTGGACCTGGCCTGGCACTCCCTCGAGCCGAACACCGTCGGCGTCGACGAGTTCATGCGCTGGACCCGCAAGGCCGGCGTCGAGCCGATGATGGCCGTCAACCTCGGCACCCGCGGGGTGCTGGAGGCCGTCGACCTGCTCGACTACTGCAACGGCACCGCGCCGACCGCGTGGGCGAAGCAGCGCGCGGCGAACGGCTCGCCGGAGCCCTACGGCATCCGCATGTGGTGCCTGGGCAACGAGATGGACGGCCCGTGGCAGACGGGCCACAAGACCGCCCACGAGTACGGCCGGCTGGCCGCCGAGACCGCGCGCGCGATGCGCCAGGTCGACCCGACGCTGGAGCTCGTGGCGTGCGGCTCGTCCGCGCCGGACCTGCCGACGTTCGGCTCGTGGGAGCGGGAGGTCCTCACCGAGACCTACGACCAGGTCGACTACATCTCGATCCACCGGTACTACGAGGTGAAGGGCGACGACTTCGCGTCGTTCCTCGGCTCGTGCGTCGACATGGACGCGTTCATCGACGACGTGGTGTCGACCGCCGACGGCGTGCGCGCGGCGCTCAAGGCCACGAAGCGGCTGAACCTCTCGTTCGACGAGTGGAACGTCTGGTACCAGTCCCGGGCCGCGTCGGTCCCGCCGGCCGGCGACGACTGGCCGGTCGCCCCGCCGCTGCTGGAGGACCACTACACCGCCGCGGACGCCGTGGTGGTCGGGAACATGCTCATCACGCTGCTGCGGCACTCGGACCGGGTGACCTCGGCGTCGCAGGCGCAGCTGGTCAACGTCATCGCGCCGATCATGACCGAGCCCGGCGGCCGCGTCTGGAAGCAGACGATCTTCCACCCGTTCGCCCAGGCGTCGTCGCTGGCGCAGGGCGTCGTGCTGCGGGTCGCCCCGCAGTCGCCGACGTTCCCGACCGCCCAGCACGGCGACGTCCCGTCGGTGGACGCCGTCGCGACCTGGGACGAGGAGTCCGGCACCGGCGCGCTGCTCGTGGTCAACCGGAACCCGGAGCAGGCCGTCGAGCTGAACGTCGACCTGAGCCGGCTCGGCGACGTCCGCGTCGCGGCGGCCACCACGCTGCACGACGAGGACCCGTTCGCCCGCAACAGCGCCGACGACCCGGACCGCGTCGCCCCGCGCCCGCGCGACGACGTGGACCTCACCGGGGGCGTCCTGACGATGTCCCTCCCGGCGATCAGCTTCAGCACGGTGTCCCTCACCCGCGCCTGACGGACGCCCGCGTGCCGCCGCCCCGGTGTCCCACCGTGGGCGGCGGCGCCGCGCGCGCCCCCTCAGCGGGCGTCGGCGTCGGGACCCTGGATCGCGGCTCTGCCGGCCTCGAGCCGCGCGACCGGCACCCGGAACGGCGAGCAGGACACGTAGTCCAGCCCGACCGCGTCGAAGAACCGGATCGACTCCGGGTCACCGCCGTGCTCGCCGCACACCCCGACGACGAGGTCCGGACGTGACGCCCGGCCCTCCTCCACCGCGATGCGGACGAGCCGTCCGACACCCTTGGCATCGATGGTCTCGAACGGGGAGATGGTCAGCACCCCGTTCGAGAGGTACTCCGGGAAGAACGCCCCCTCCACGTCGTCGCGCGAGAACCCCCACGTGGTCTGCGTGAGGTCGTTGGTGCCGAAGGAGAAGAACTGCGCCACCTCGGCGATCCGGTCGGCGGTGAGCGCCGCGCGCGGCAGCTCGATCATCGCGCCGACGGGCAGGTCCAGCCGCACGCCCCGGGCCGCGCCGACCTCCGCCATGATCCCGAGCGCCTCGTCGCGGACCAGGTGCAGCTCCATCACGGAGCCGACCAGTGGCACCATGATCTCCGCGTGCGGGTCCCCGCCGGCCTCGATCCGGTCGGCGACCGCCTCGCAGACCGCGCGGATCTGCAGCGCGAACAGCCCCGGGACGACGAGGCCGAGCCGCACGCCCCGCAGGCCGAGCATCGGGTTCGCCTCGTGCATCCGCCGCACCGCCGCGAGCAGCCGCACGTCCCGCGGGTCGGCGCCGTCGCGCTCCTCCGCGAGGGCGACCTGCACCGACAGGTCGGTGAGGTCGGGCAGGAACTCGTGCAGCGGCGGGTCGATGAGCCGGATCGTGGTCGGCAGCCCGTCCATCTCGGCCAGCAGCGCGCCGAAGTCCGCCCGCTGCAGGGGCAGCAGCGCGTCGAGCGCCGCCTGCCGCTCGGTGTCGTCGTCGGCCAGCACCACCCGTTCGACGAGCACCCGGCGCTCGCCGAGGAACATGTGCTCCGTGCGGCACAGCCCGATGCCCTGCGCGCCCAGCGACCGCGCCCGGCGCGCGTCCTGCGCGGTGTCGGCGTTCGCGTGCACCCGCAGGCGCCGCGTCTCGTCGGCGTGCACCAGCAGCCGGTCCACGGACCGCACGAGGTCGGCGGTCTGCTCGTCGTCGCCCGCCTGCCCGAGCGCGGCGTCGAGCCCCTGCTCCAGGTAGGTGGAGACCGGCGACGGGACGACCGGCACCGCGCCGAGGAACACCTCGCCGGTGGACCCGTCGATGGCGATGACGTCGCCCTCGGCCACCTGGTGGCCCCCGACCTTCATCGACCGCGCCGTCGGGTCGATGTCGAGCTCGTCGGCGCCGACCACGCAGGTGCGGCCCATGCCGCGGGCCACGACCGCGGCGTGCGAGGTCTTCCCGCCGCGCGCGGTCAGCACCCCGACGGCGGCGATCATCCCGCCGAGGTCGTCCGGGTTCGTCTCGCGCCGGACCAGCACCACGTCCTGGCCGTCCGCCGCCCACGCCTGCGCCGTCGCCTGGTCGAACACCGCCCGGCCCACCGCCGCACCGGGGGAGGCCGCCATGCCGCGGGTCAGCAGGGTGCGCTCGGCCGCGCGGTCGAACTGCGGGAACATCAGCATCGACAGCTGTGACCCGCTGACCCGCGCCAGGGCCTCGTCCTGCGTGATGAGGTGCTCGTCGACCAGGTGGGTCGCGATCCGGAACGCGGCCGCGGGGGTCCGCTTGCCGACGCGGGTCTGCAGCATCCAGAGCTTGCCGCGCTCGACCGTGAACTCGACGTCGCACAGGTCCCGGTAGTGGGTCTCGAGCCGGCGCATGGCCCGGCGCAGGTCCGCGTACGCCGCGGGGTCCACCTGCTCCATCTCCGCGAGGCTGAGCGTGTTCCGGATGCCCGCGACCACGTCCTCGCCCTGCGCGTTCACCAGGTAGTCGCCGTAGTCGCCCGTGCGCCCGGTCGCGGGGTCGCGCGTGAAGGCGACGCCGGTCCCGGAGGTCGGGCCGAGGTTGCCGAACACCATCGACACCACGTTCACGGCGGTGCCCAGGTCGTCCGGGATGCGCTCGCGGCGCCGGTACAGCCGCGCCCGGTCGGTGTCCCAGGACCGCAGCACCGCGACGATCGCCAGGTCGAGCTGCTCGCGCGGGTGCTGCGGGAACTCCCTGCCGGACTCCGTGCGCACGATCCGCTTGAACGCGTCCACCAGCCGCCGCAGGTCGCCGGCGTCCAGGTCGACGTCGTGCTCGACGCCCTTCGCCGCCTTCGCCTCGTCGAGCGTGTCGGCGAACCGGTCCCCGTCGATGTCGAGCACCGTCTTGCCGAACATCTGGATCAGCCGCCGGTAGGAGTCCCACGCGAACCGCTCGTCGCCCGAGAACTCCGCCAGCCCGACCACCGACGCGTCGTTGAGGCCGACGTTCAGGACGGTCTCCATCATCCCGGGCATCGAGAACTTGGCGCCGCTGCGGACGGACACCAGCAGGGGGTCGTGGAAGTCCCCGAGCCGGCGGCCCACCGTGTCCTCGAGGTGCCGCAGCGCGGTCGTCACCTCCACGCGCAGCTCCGGCGGGAGGTGCCCGGTGCGCATGAACGCGCGGCAGGCCTCGGTCGTGATCGTGAACCCCGGCGGCACCGGCAGCCCCAGCCGCGTCATCTCGGCGAGGTTCGCGCCCTTCCCGCCGAGGAGGTCCTTCTGGTCCATGCCCCCCTCGGAGAAGTCCTGGACGTAGCTGGCCACATGCACCTCCGGGTACGACCGGGGAGCGCCGTTGCTCCCACCCCACGATTGTCCTCCCGGGGGTCGTCCGAGGGCCAGGGACGAACGGCCCCCGCCGTGCGGTCGGCCGTCGCGCGGGACCGGCCGGGCACGGGCCGGAACGGGCAGGCGGTGTGTCGGCAGGGGTCGGTAGGATGGGACCACCACCCCGCCTCTTCGAAGGAGCGCACGGCGTACGCCGAGCACATGGCCGAGACATCGCCCGATCGCCACGATCGTCAGCTCCCCGGCACCGCCGCGCGGGTCGAGCACCGGATCACGATCCCGTCCACCGTGTCGATGGTCGAGCTCCTGGGCCTCAACGACCAGGTGCTGCGCGCCATCGAGACCGGGTTCCGCACGGTGGACGTGCACGTGCGCGGGAACGAGATCACGCTGGCCGGCCCCGCCGGGGACGTCGCGCTCGTGGCCCGGCTGGTCGACGAGCTCGTCGAGATGGCCGCCGGCGGCACCCCGCTCACCCCGGACGTCGTCACGCGCTCCGTCGCGATGCTCACAGCCGGGACCACCACGCGTCCCGCCGACGTCCTGACGTTCAACATCCTGTCCAGCCGCGGGCGCACCATCCGGCCCAAGACGTCCGGGCAGAAGGAGTACGTCGACGCGATCGACCGCAACACGATCACGTTCGGCATCGGCCCCGCGGGCACGGGCAAGACCTACCTCGCGATGGCGAAGGCCGTGCAGGCGCTCCAGGCGCGGCAGGTGAACCGGATCGTGCTGACCCGCCCCGCGGTCGAGGCGGGGGAGCGGCTCGGCTTCCTGCCCGGCACGCTCAGCGAGAAGATCGACCCGTACCTGCGCCCGCTGTACGACGCGTTGCACGACATGGTCGACCCCGACTCGATCCCGCGGCTGATGGAGGCCGGGACCATCGAGGTGGCGCCGCTGGCCTACATGCGCGGCCGCACGCTGAACGACTCGTTCATCATCCTCGACGAGGCGCAGAACACCTCGGCCGAGCAGATGAAGATGTTCCTCACCCGGCTGGGCTTCGGCTCGAAGGTCGTGGTCACCGGCGACGTCACGCAGGTCGACCTGCCGTCCGGCACCACGTCCGGGCTCCGGGTGGTGGAGTCCATCCTGGCGGACGTCGACGACGTCGCGTTCTGCCGCCTCGCCTCCTCCGACGTCGTCCGCCACCGCCTGGTGAGCGACATCATCGACGCCTACGCACGCTGGGACCACAACAGGTGAACGCACCGCACGACCACGTCCGACCCGCCGAGCCCGCCACGGAGGTCGCCGCGTGAGCATCGAGGTCAACAACGAGTCCGGCCACGAGGTCGACGAGGCGGAGTTCGCGGCCCTCGCGCGCTTCGTCCTCGACCAGATGCACGTGCACCCGCAGACGGACCTGTCGATCCTGTTCGTCGACACGGACGTGATGACGGACCTGCACATCAAGTGGATGGACGAGCCCGGCCCGACCGACGTGCTCTCCTTCCCGATGGACGAGCTGCGCCCCGGCCGCGCCGACGAGCCCACGCCCGCCGGGCTGCTGGGCGACGTCGTGCTGTGCCCGGAGGTCGCCGTCGAGCAGGCCCGCACCGCCGGCCACTCGACCGCCGAGGAGCTGCTGCTCCTCACCACGCACGGGATCCTGCACCTGCTGGGCTACGACCACGCGGAGCCGGAGGAGGAGAAGGAGATGTTCGGCCTGCAGCGCCAGCTGCTGCTGACCTTCCTCGCCGGGCGATGAACGACGTCCCCCTCGGGCTGCTCGCGGCCCTGACGGTCCTGGCCGTGCTCGTCGCGGCGGTGCTGTCCGCGGGCGAGGCCGCCGTCATGCGCATCCCGCGCAACACGGTCGCCGACCTGCTCTCCGCCCGGCACCCCGCCGCCGAGCGGGTGCGGGCGCTGACCGACCAGCGCGCGGCCGTCGCCGGTGCCGCCGCGGTGGTGCGGCTGCTCTGCGAGATGCTCGCCGCCGTCTGCCTGACCCTCGCGGTCGCGGCCTCGTCCCTGAGCTGGTCCGTCGAGCTGGTCATCGCCGTGCTGGCCTGCGCCTTCCTCACCGTGGTGCTCGCCCGGCTCAGCCCCCGGTCGATCGGCCACCGGTACCCCCGCCAGGTGCTGACCGCGACGTCGCGGCTGCTCACGGGGGTGCGGGCCGTCGCCGGGCCGCTGGTCCGGATGGCGCCCTCCACCGGGACGGACCTGGACGAGGACGAGCTGCGCGAGATGGTGGAGCGCGCCGGCGACTCCCCGGCGATCGACCTCGACGAGCGCGCGATGGTGCGCTCCGTGCTCGGCCTCGGCGACACGCTGACCCGTGAGGTGATGGTCCCGCGCACCGACATGGTGACCACCGTCGAGAGCACGCCGCTGAGCAAGGTCCTCTCGCTCCTGCTGCGGTCGGGGTACTCGCGGGTGCCCGTCGTGGGGGAGCAGGTCGACGACCTGCGCGGCGTGCTCTACCTCAAGGACCTCGTGCGCCGGATGCAGGACGACCCGGCCGCCGGCGACGCCCCCGCGGGGTCGCTCGTGCGCCCGGCCGTGTTCGTCCCGGAGTCCAAGCCGGTCGACGAGCTGCTCCGCGAGCTGCAGGCCGGCGCCTCGCACATCGCCATGGTGGTCGACGAGTACGGCGGCATCGCGGGCCTGGTCACCATCGAGGACGCCCTCGAGGAGATCGTCGGCGAGCTGACCGACGAGCACGACCCGTCCGCCCCGCAGGTCGAGGACCTGGGCGGCGGGACGTACCTGGTGCCCGCGCGGCTCGGCCGCGACGAGCTCGGCGAGCTCTTCGGGGTCGAGGTGGACGACGACGACGTCGACACCGCGGGCGGGCTGCTCGCCAAGGCGCTCGGCAAGGTCCCGATCCCCGGGTCCGCCGGCGAGATCCACGGGCTGCGGCTGGTCGCCCAGGGCACGGAGGGCCGCCGCAAGCGGGTCGCCCGCGTGCTCGTGAGCCGCGCGCCCGAGCGCGAGCCCGACACCGACACCCGCGAGACGCGCGCGGTGCGGGACACTCGTGACACCCGCGACAGTCGTGACCCCCGCGACACCCGCGACACCGAGCCGGTCGCCGACCGGTCGCCCGCGTCGTCGAACCGCCCCGCAGACCAGTGACAGGAACCCCCGTGACCCACCGCTCCGGCTTCGCCTGCCTCGTCGGGCGCCCCAACGCCGGCAAGTCGACCCTGACCAACGCGCTCGTCGGCCAGAAGGTGGCGATCACCTCCGGGCGGCCGCAGACCACCCGGCACACCGTCCGCGGCATCGTGCACCGCCCGGACGCGCAGCTGGTCCTCGTCGACACCCCGGGCCTGCACCGCCCGCGCACCCTGCTCGGCGAGCGGCTGAACGCCCTGGTCCGGGACACCCTCACCGAGGTGGACGTGGTCGGCTTCTGCCTGCCGTCGGACCAGCGCGTCGGGCCGGGCGACCGGTTCATCGCCGAGCAGCTCGCCCAGCTGGGCCGCCGCACGCCGGTCGTCGCGCTGGCCACCAAGGCGGACCTGGTCGGCAAGCAGCGGCTCGCGGAGCACCTGCTCGCCGTGCAGGAGCTCGGCGAGTGGGCCGAGATCGTCCCCGTGTCGGCGGAGACCGGCTACCAGGTGACGACGGTCGAGGAGGTGCTCATCTCCCACCTGCCGCCCGGTCCCGCGCTGTACCCGGAGGGCGAGCTCACCGACGAGCCCGAGGCCGTCATGGTCGCCGAGCTCGTGCGGGAGGCCGCGCTCGAGGGCGTCCGGGACGAGCTGCCGCACTCGCTCGCCGTCGTCGTCGACGAGATCGTGCCCCGCGAGGCCGCCGAGGGTCAGGCGCCGCTCCTGGACGTGCGGGTCAACCTGTACGTCGAGCGCGACAGCCAGAAGGCCATCATCATCGGCAAGGGCGGCTCGCGGCTGCGCGAGGTCGGCACCCGCGCCCGGCGCGGCATCGAGGCGCTCCTCGGCTCCCGCGTGTACCTCGACCTGCACGTCAAGGTCGCCAAGGACTGGCAGCGGGACCCCAAGCAGCTCGGGCGGCTGGGCTTCTGAGCGTCGGGGCCACGCAGCAGGACCAGCGGGTCCCCGGGCCGGAGCGAGGCGTCGGGGATAATCAGGGCGTGCGTTACCCGACCACCGCGGGGACCGTCGTGGGGGCGATCGTCCTCGCGGTCCTCGGCGCACTCATGGGCCCGCAGTGGGCGCCCGTGCCGATGACCGACCCGCTGACGGTCCAGTCGTCGTCCACGGCGATCGCCGGCGCCCCCACGACAGGTCCGTACCCGGTCCAGTCCTCCGTGGTCACGGTGCAGCTCGACGGCGCCGACGTCGAGGCGCAGGTGCTCATGCCCGTCGGCGTGGAGGGTGACGTGCCCGGCGTGGTGTTCGTGCACGGCGCCGGGACGGGGAAGTTCACGGACGCGTTCGTCGACCAGGCGCACGCCCTCGCCGAGGCCGGCGTCGCGACGATCGTCCCCGACAAGCGGCTCGACACCTACACCGTCCGGCACCGCGACTACGTGACGATGGCCGAGGACTACCTGCGCTCGTTCGACGTGCTCCGCTCGATCGACGGCGTCGACCCGGACCGGGTCGGCGTGTACGCGGAGAGCGAGGGCGCGTGGATCGCGCCGGTGATGGCGGTCGACGAGCCGGACGTGGCGTTCGTGGTGCTGGTCTCCGCGCCGGTGGTGCCCGCGCGGCAGCAGGCGGCCTTCGCCGTCGACAACTACCTGCGCAACACGGGCGTCCCGCAGCAGGTGTTCCGGGCGATCCCGCGCGCCGTCGGCATGTCCCTGCCCGGCGGCGGGTTCGAGTACGCGGACTTCGACGTGGCGCCCTACCAGCGCCGGACCACCCAGCCGGTGCTCGTGGCCTACGGGACGGCCGACGCCTCCATGCCGCAGGTCCAGGGCGCCGAGCAGATCATCCGGGACCTGGCCATCGCCGGGAACACCGACTACACCGTGCGGTACTACCGCGGCGGCGACCACGGCATCCGGGTGGACGGCGAGGTCGCCCCGGCGTTCCTGCGCGACCTGACGGGGTGGGTGCAGGGGCTCCCGCAGACCGGGTCGGCCTGGCCGCGCATCGCGGGGGACCAGCCCGAGCAGCTGTACTGGGCCGCGCCCGTGGCGCAGCCGCGCTGGCTCGGCGACGGGGACGTGCTCGTCTTCCTGGTGGTCGGCGCGGTCGGCCTGGTGGTCGTCCTCCCCGCGGGGCGGTGGACCGCGGTGGGGGTGCGGCGCCTCCGAGGGCTGCCGCCCACCCCCGCGGACCGGGGCCTCACCCAGCGGCTCGCGCTGCTGTCGCTCACGTCCGTCGCCACGGTCGGCGCGCTCGTCTGGTACCTGGTGGCCGTCGCGCGGCTCGCCCTGGGGTACGAGCGCAACGGCTGGATCGTGCAGGGCGGGTGGCTGGGGGTCCGGCTCCTGGGGCTCGCGGCGGTGATCGCCGCCTCCGCCGTGGCGGTCCGGTTGCGGGCGTTGCGCCGGACGGGTGAACCGCTCGCGCGGGGTGTCGTGGGTCACGTCGAGCTGTGGGGGACGTGCGTCGCCTGCGCGGCGCTCCTGGTCGTGCTCGCGTACTGGGGCGTGTACCAGCTCGGGATCTGACCGACCGCCGGGTGAGTGGTGCGCGAGCACCGCGAGGACCAGGCACGATGGTGTCCGACCGACCGCCCCGATCCGACCGAGGAGCTCGAGTGCGCACGACGTGGGGTTCCGCGACCGACCGCGGGCGCGTGCGCGCGCTCAACGAGGACGCGCTGCTGGCCCACCCGCCGGTGTTCCTGGTCGCCGACGGCATGGGCGGCCACGAGGCCGGCGACGTGGCGAGCCGGCTCGCGGTCGAGGAGTTCGCGCGGCTGGCCGGGCTGTCGACCGTCGACCCCTCGGACCTGCACGCCTGCTTCCGCAGCGCCGCCCAGCGGATCCGTGCCGCCTTCGAGCGCAAGGAGGGCGGCACCACCGTCTCCGGCGTCGCGCTCGGCGAGCACGACGGCGCCGCGCACTGGCTGGTGTTCAACGTCGGGGACTCCCGCGTCTACCGGTGGGCGGACGGCGAGCTCGCGCAGCTGACCGTCGACCACTCCGTCGTCCAGGAGCTCGTCGACTCCGGAGCGCTGTCCCGCGAGGCCGCCGAGCAGCACCCCGAGCGGCACGTGCTCACCCGGGCCCTCGGCACCGGCGCCGACCCCGAGCCCGACTACTGGATGCTCCCCGCCCGCCCGGGCGACCGGCTGCTCGTGTGCTCCGACGGCGTGACCGGCGAGCTCACCCCCGCCGAGGTCGCCGCCGTGCTCGCCGGCGCCGGCGGGAGCGGCGAGGCCGCCACCGAGCTCGTGCGGCGCGCCGTCGAGGCCGGGGGTCGCGACAACGCCACCGCCGTGGTCGTGGACGCCGCACCGATCGCAGACGATTCACCCGAATGGCTCGCGTTCGGGGCGGGTCCTGCCGATAAGACGTGGGACGAGACGGTCGACGGAGCAACCGTGCCGCGACCCCGGAGCCACCAGGAGGACCCTCGGTGATCGTGCCCGAGTACACCCCAGGCGACTGGTACGCCGTCGTCGCCGGCGGCGTCGTGCTGCTGCTCGCCCCGTCGACCCCGCCGGAGGTGGTCCGCGACGTGTGGGCCGCCGCCCCGGAGCGCGGCGGCGGCCTCGGCGCCCAGCTGGACGCGCTCGTCCGGCACGGCATCGGCGGGCTGCACCCATTCGCGGCCGTCGACCTCACGACCGGTGCCGTCCACACCGCGCTGCGCGGGGACGTGGAGGTCGAGGTCGTGCGCGGCACCCGCGCCGAGGTGCTGGCCGCGCCGCAGGTCGTGTCCTGGTCCGAGCGCTCCGTCGGCAGCGCCGACGAGGTGACCGTGCGCGCGTCCGGCGCCGGGCGGGGGTCCACGCTGCCGATCGTCAGCGGGGTCGTCCGGGCGTCCCGCGTCCGCGTGCGCCTCGCCGGTGCCGCCGACGCGTCCGAGGCGTCCACGACCGGCCCCGTCGTGCTCGCCGCCGCGCCCACGCCGGTGGCGGTCGCGCCCGCGGCCGACGAGGCGGCGGTGGTCGAGCAGGCGCCGGCCGTCGAGCAGGCGCCGGCCGCCGAGCAGGCGCCGGTCGCCGACGCGGCACCGGTCGCGGAGCAGGCACCGGTCGCGGAGGCTGCGCCGGTCGCCGACGAGGCGGTCGCCGAGCAGGCGCAGGTGACCGAGCAGGCGCCCGTCGCCGAGGTCGAGGCCGAGCCCGCCGTCGTGGAGCCCGAGCCGGCCGCGGTGGAGCCCGAGCCCGCCCTCGTGGAGCCCGAGCCGGTCGCGGTGGAGCCCGAGGCGGCCGAGCCCGTCTCGGTCGAGCCCGAGCTCCCGGCCGAGGACCTCGCTCCCGCCACGCCCGGGCCCGCCCCGGCGCCCGAGCCGTTCGTCCCGCCGGCACCCCCGGCGCCCGTGCTGCCCGGTCCCGCTTCCGCCGACGACCACGACGGCCTGACGATCCTGAGCGGTGAGCTCGCGTCGATCCGGCAGCACCTGCCGTCGTGGGCCGTCTCCCAGACCGGTGACTGGCCGTCCGGCGGCATCGTCCCGACGCCGTCCCCGGCGCCCGGCGCGTTCGGCACCGCCCCGCGCGGCACCGGGGCGATCCCGGTGACCGGCGTCACGTCCGGCACGGCCCCGACCGCGCAGGCCACGGTCCCGCGCCTCGCGCTGTCGACGGGTGCGCTCGTGCCGCTCGACGCCGTGGTGCTGATCGGCCGCGCGCCGCAGGCGACCCGTGCGCCCGACGGCGCCGAGCCGCGCCTCATCACGGTGCCGAGCCCCGAGCAGGACATCTCCCGCACCCACGCGGAGGTGCGCCTGGAGCTCGGCCGCGTGCTGGTCACGGACCTGTACTCGACGAACGGCATCACCGTCGCGAGCGGCGGCCTGCCGCCGCGGCGGATCACCGCCGGCGAGCCCGTCGCGGTCGGCGACGGCGACGTCGTGGACCTCGGCGACGGCGTGACGTTCACCGTGGAGCCGGGTGCGTGAACCGCGGACGTGAGGCCTCGCAGCCGCCACGCCTGCCCGGGTACACCGTGCAGCGGCTGCTGGGTTCGGGGGGCTCGGCCGACGTGTTCCTGTACGAGCAGGAGCTGCCGCGCCGGTCGGTGGCGGTCAAGGTCCTGCTCGCGACCGTCGACGCGCAGACGCGCGAGGCGTTCGAGCGCGAGGCGGACCTGACCGCCCGGCTGTCGCACCACCCGTCGATCGTGACGGTCTACCAGGCGGGGCTGTCCCCGGACGGCCGCCCGTACCTGGTGATGGAGTACTGCTCGCGCCCCGGCCTCGGGCAGCGGTACCGCTCGGAGCGGTTCGCGATCGGCGAGGTGCTGGAGCTCGGGGTGCGGCTGGCGTCGGCCGTCGAGACGGTGCACCGCGCGGGGATCCTGCACCGCGACATCAAGCCGGGCAACGTGCTGACGAACGACTTCGGCCGCCCGGTGCTGACCGACTTCGGCATCGCGTCGACGCTGGACGCCGGCGGACCGGCGGTCGGCATGTCGATCCCGTGGGCCGCGCCGGAGCTCCTCGCCTCCGAGCCGCACGGCGACGCCCGCTCGGACGTCTACTCGCTCGCGGCGACGCTGTTCTCCGCGCTCGCCGGCCGGTCGCCGTTCGAGCGCCCGGGCGGGAGCAACGAGGCGGCGGACCTGGTCGGCCGCATCGAGCGCGGCGCGCCGGTCGCCCCGACCCGCACGGACGTCCCGGAGCGGCTGCGCACCGTCCTGGCGCGGGCGATGGCCCGCGAGCCGCAGCTGCGGTACCCCACGGCGCTGGAGCTCGCGCACGACCTGCGGGCCGTGCAGGCGGACCTCGGGCTGCCGCTGACCCCGGTCGACGTGGAGGACGTCGCGTCCCTCGCCGGCCCGGGCGACGGCGCGGCCGGGGTCGCCGTCGCCGACGCCACCCGCGTCCGTTCGGTCGTCGAGGTCGCCCCGGGCCCCGTCCCGCAGCCGCGCACGACCGTCCCGGCCGGGCCGCCGCTCGACATCGGCGCCGGCGCGGAGTCCACCCGCCTGCGCCCCGTCGTGACCGTGCCGTCGGAGCCGGCGCCCGGGGCCGCCGCCCCTGCCGTCCCGGTTCCTGCCCCGGTGCACGAGGTGCACCCCGGCGGCCCGTCGCGCTCGCGCACCGGCCGGGTGCTCGCCGCGGTCGGCTCCGTGCTGGCCATCGCCGGGGCCGTGCTCGCCGTGGTGCTGCTCGCGAACCGGCCCGACGCCGCGCCCGCGCCGGGGGAGGGCACCGAGTTCCCCGGCCCGCAGGGCACCGTCGCGGCGACCGTGCCGAGCCCCACCAACCTGTTCGGCACCCGCAACGCCGACGGCAGCGTGGAGTTCACCTGGACCAACCCCGACGAGCAGGACGGCGACACGTACCTGTGGGGCCGGCGCACCGCGACCGGCGAGCCGCAGCTCCAGGTGGTCGACGACCAGCGCGTGACCGTGCCCGCGGACGGCGGCGGCGAGGTGTGCGTCGAGGTGTCGATCGTCCGGGCCGACCGCCGCGCGTCGGCCACCCCCGCGGAGGTGTGCGTCCCGTGAGGCTCCGCTGGAACCGGCGGCGGGCCGCGTCCACCGCCGCGGTGGTGACCGTCCCCGCCGTGATCGCGACCCTGGCCCTGGTGAACCCCGGCTTCCCGCTCGCGCAGGTCGACCTCAACGACGGCGCGGTCTGGCTGACGTCGACCAGCACGCTGCAGGTCGGCCGCTACAACGCGCAGGTCGAGGAGCTCAACGCCGGGCTGGTCGCCACCAGCACGGAGTTCGACGTGCTGCAGGACGCCGGTGACGTGCTGATCGTCGAGGCCGGCACGCTGTCCGTCGTCGACCCCGCCGGCGTCACCGCCGCGTCGCAGGTCGCCGTGCCCGCGGGCGCGCAGGTCTCGATGGCCGGCGGCACTGTCGCCGTCATGGACACCGAGGGCCGGGCGTGGGTGCGGTCGTTCGCCGACCTCCCGATGCTCCAGGTCACCACCGACGAGCCGGACGCGGACGTCGGCGCGGGCGGCCTCGTCACGGCGTCCGTCACGGGCGACGCGTTCGCTGTCGCCGCCGAGACCGGCGAGGTCACCCGCCTCACCCCGACCCCGGGCGGGGCGACCGAGGCCGCCGGGGCGCCGTCGCTGGACGGGCCCGTGGACGCGCTGACGGCGGTCGGCGACGTCCCGGTGGGCCTGGACGGCGAGACGGTCCGCACGCCCGGCGGGTCCAGCAGCCTGGGGCTCGCCCAGCCCGTCCTCCAGCAGCCCGGCCCGGCCGCGAGCACCGCGCTGGTCGCGGGCAGCACCGGCCTGGTCGAGGTGAGCCTGTCGTCCGGCGAGGTCGCCGCCGAGCACGAGGCCGGCGGCGCCGGCACGCCCGCGGCGCCCGTCCGCGTCGGCTCGTGCGCGCACGCGGCCTGGCCGACGGCGGCCGACAACTACCTGGAGCTGTGCGACGGCGCGCAGCCGCAGGTGCTCGACCTGGACGGCGTCACGAGCGCCGACCAGCTGGTGTTCCGGGTCAACCGCCAGGTCGTGGCGCTGAACGAGACCGTGAACGGCCGGCTCTGGCTGCCGCTGGAGGACACGCAGCTGCGCGAGCCCGACTGGACGGACGTCGTGCCGGAGGAGGAGCCGGAGGACGAGACCGAGCAGAGCGAGGGCGAGCGCACCACGCAGGAGCTCGTGCCCGAGTGCTCGCCGACCAGCGCCGCCCCGACCGCCGTCGACGACGCGTTCGGCGTCCGTGCGGGGCGGACGACGATCCTGCCGGTCATCGACAACGACACGTCCTCGGACTGCGGCATCCTCGTCCTCACCGACGTCGACCCGCTGCCGGGCGAGTTCGGGACGCTGCAGCAGGTGTACGGCGGCCGCGCGCTCCAGCTCGCGGTGCCCGCGGACGCCACCGGGAGCGTGACGTTCTCGTACTCCGTGAGCGACGGCCGCGGCACCGCCGCCCCGTCGACCGCCCAGGTCACGCTCACCGTCCGCGGCCCCGGCCAGGACGAGCCGCCGGTCCAGGAGCGCACCGGGGAGATCCGCGTCGAGCAGGGCGCGACCGCGACCTACCCGGCGCTCGCCGACTTCGCCGACCCCGACGGCGACCCCCTCACGCTGGTGGGCGCGGTCGCCGAGTCCGGCACCGCGCGGTTCCGCCAGGACGGCACCCTGACGTACGTCGCGGACGGCGGCGAGCTCGGCCGGACCGTCGTGCACGTGGTCGTCTCCGACGGGGTGTCGACCACCGAGGGCACCGTCGACGTCGACGTGCGCGCACCCGGGTCGCTGGACCTGCAGGTCGACCCCGTGCACGCGGTCACCTACGTCGACCAGGACGTCCTGCTGCGCCCGCTGGACGCCGTGCGCTCCCACGGCTCGGAGCGCCCGCGGCTCGCCGGCGTCGAGGAGGTCACGGGCACCACCGTGACGCCCGACCTGGATGCGGGTACGTTCTCGTTCCGGGCGGCGACGGCCGGCACCTACTACGTGTCCTTCACCGTGACCGCGGCGCCGCAGCAGGCCACCGGGCTCGCGCGGATCGACGTGCGCGCGCGGCCCGACCAGCCGGAGCCGCCGGTGGCGGTGCTGGACAAGGCCTGGCTGCCGGGCGGCGGCGAGACGACCGTCGACCCGCTCGCCAACGACACCGACCCGGCCGGCGGCGTCCTGGTCCTGCAGAGCGTGGACGCGCCCGCCGGCCTGCGCGTCGCGATCCGTCAGCGTCAGCTCGTCACCATCTCCGCGGTGAGCGCGCTGACCGAGCCGGTGACCCTGCAGTACGTCGTCTCCAACGGCACGGCGAGCGCGACGGGGCAGATCACCGTGTCGCCCGTGCCGCCCGCGACCACGTCGCAGCCGCCCGTCGTGGAGAACGCGACCGCGGACGTCCGCACCGGCGGGGTCGTGACGATCCCGGTGCTGGAGGGCGCCTACGACCCCGACGGCGACGCGGTCTCCCTCAAGCCGGAGCTCGCGGAGCCGCTCGGCGAGGGCCAGGGGCTGCTGTTCGTGGCCGGGGACGTGCTGCGCTACCAGGCGCCCGACACCCCCATGACGGCCTACGCGACCTTCGTCGTGCGGGACGCGACGGGCAACGAGACGGCGGCCACGGTCACGGTCCGGGTCCACGAGTCCGACCCCACGACCAAGGCCCCGCCCCGCCCGAAGGCCCTCACCGCGCGCGTGTTCGCCGGCGAGACCGTGCGGATCCCCGTGCCGCTGGTCGGCATCGACTCCGACGGGGACGGCATCACGCTGCTCGGCGTGGGCTCCGCGGGCACCAAGGGCCGCGTGACCTCCGTCGGCGCCGACTACCTCGAGTACGAGGCCCTGCCCGGCGAGGCCGGCACCGACGAGTTCACCTACGCGGTCGAGGACTGGACCGGCCAGCGCGCCGTCGCCACCGTGCGCGTCGGCATCGCCGCCCGCCCGAACGACAGCAACCGGGTTGTGGCGCGCGACGACACGATCACGATCCGGCCGGGCCAGCGCGTGGAGGTCCGCGTGCTGGAGAACGACACCGACGTGTCCGGGGGCGACCTGACGCTGCTGGACGACCTCGAGGTCGACGCCGGGCTCACCGCGTCCGTGTCGGGCAGCCGGATCCTCGTCCGGGGCGACCAGGCGGGGGTGCTCAACATCGGCTACACCGCCCAGAACTCGCGTGGCTCGCGGGCCGGCGCGGTCCTGTCGGTCACCGTCGACCCCGACGCCCCCGTGCTCGCCCCGATCGCGCGGGACGTGGTCGTGCCGCCGGTCGACACCGTCGGCCGGACCAGCGTGGACGTCGACGTGCTGGCCGTCGCGCAGAACCCGAGCGGCCCGCTGAGCGACCTGGAGGTCTCGGTGCCGCGCAGCGCGGCGGGCGCCGCCACCGTCGCGGCCGACGGCACCGTCACCGTCACGCTCGCCGAGCGCGCCCAGACGATCCCCTACCTGCTGACGAACCGGACCGCGGAGGGCGTGCGCGCGTACGCGTTCATCTCCGTCCCGGCCCTCGGCTTCTTCCCGCCGACCGCGCGGCCCCGCGCGCCGGAGCTCCGCGTCGCCAGCGGGGAGACCCTCACCATCCCGCTCGACGAGCAGGTGCAGGTCGCGCCCGGGCGCACGGCCCAGGTCGCCGACGCCACCGCGGTGACGGCCACGCGCTCCGACGGCTCCGCGCTCGTGGCGGACTCCACCACGGTGCGGTTCACGTCGGCGGCCGGCTACGTCGGCCCGGCGTCCATCACCGTCCCCGTCACGGACGCGACCGGCCCGGGCGACGCGACGGCGCGGACCTCGGTGATCACGCTGCCGATCACGGTGTTCACCGAGGACGACTACCCGCCGACGTTCGTCCCGTCGACCCTCGAGGTCGGGCCCGGCGAGGCGCCCACGACCGTCGACCTGCTCGCGTTCACGCAGGGGGTCGAGGGCGCCTCCGGGTCCGAGACCTACACCTACCGGCTGGCGTCCGACGTCCCCGCGGGGTTCTCCGCGACGCTCGACGGCTCCCGGCTGTCGGTGTCGTCCGCGGTGGGCACCCCCAAGGGCACGCGCGGCACGATCCAGCTGACGCTCGGCTACGGCCGCTCCGGCTCCATGGCCGTCCAGGTCGACGTCCGGACGATCGCGAGCACCCGCCGTGTCGCGTTCGTCCCGAGCCGCGAGATCAACGACGGCGTGCAGGGCCAGGAGAGCGTCGTCGACATGCTGAGCGCCGCCTCGAACCCGTTCCCCGACCAGCCGCTGCGGATCGTCTCGGCCACCGTCGAGACGCCCGGCACCGGCACCGCGAGCGTCTCGGGCGGCTCGGTGGTCGTGCGGCCGTCGGCGGAGATGGTCGGCCAGATGGTCGTCCGCGTCCGGGTGCGGGACGCGACCGACGACCCCGACCGCGAGGTCGCCGCGAGCGTGACCCTGCGCGTCCGGGGCAAGCCGGCGACCCCGGGCGCCCCCCGCGTGGGCGAGGTCCGGGACGGGACGGTCGTCCTGTCCTGGGACGCCCCCGACGGCCGTGGTGAGCCGATCCGGGGCTACCGCGTGACCGCGAGCAACGGCGGCGGCACGACCTCGTGCGCGAGCACGACGTGCACGATCGCGCCGCTCACCAACAACGTCGAGTACACGTTCACCGTCGCCGCGGAGAACGCCGTCGGCTGGTCCGACCCGAGCCCCGCGTCGGCCGTGGCGCGCCCGGACGCCGTGCCGGACACGCCCGCGGCGCCGGTGTGGACGAAGTTCGGCGACGGCGAGCTCACCGCCACGTGGACGCCGCCGAACAGCAACGGCTCTCCCGTCACGTCGTACACGCTGATGCTCTCGCCCGGGGGCAGCCCGGTGACGACGTCCGGCACGTCGTACACGTTCCGGGGCCTCACCAACGGCACGGCGTACACCGTGCAGGTGCGCGCCCACAACCGCGCGCCCGAGCCGAGCGTGTGGAGCGCCCCGTCGGTGACCGAGGTCCCGGCCGCCCCGCCGCAGGACCCGACGGTCAGCGCCGGCCGCGTCGGCACGCCCGCCGGCGGCCAGATCAACGTCTCCTGGTCGCCGCGCGCCACCAACGGCGACCCGATCAGCGGCTACGAGCTGCGGATCAGCGGCGGCGGCATCAACCGCACCGAGACGTTCGGGGCGGACCGCACCACCTACGCGATGACGGACGCCGCCAACGGCGTCGAGTACCGGTTCGACGTCGTCGCGATCAACAAGGCGGGCCGGTCGCAGGCCGGCTGGACGACCGCGAAGGCGTACGGCCGCCCGACCACCCCGGGCTCCGCGCAGGTCTCGGCCTCGGGACCGGACGCGGGGTGGGGCCAGGGCTGGGCGCGCATCGCCTGGGCCGAGGCCGACGGCAACGGGCAGTCGATCGAGGGCTACGAGATCCTCCGGGACGGCGTCGTCATCGACCGGACGAACGCGTGGGCTCGCGACTACCGCCTCAACGGGCTCACCGGCGGGACGTCGATGACGCTCCAGGTCCGCGCCGTGCACGACGGCGGGCAGAGCGACCTCGCGGGCGGGCAGGTCACTGTGTCGACGCGCCCGAGCGACCCGGGCCGGCCGACGATGACGCAGACGCCGTCCGACCCGTCGCAGCGGCCCACGTCCGTGCGCGTCGCGTGGCAGCCGAGCACCTCGGGCGAGGCCGGCAAGGCGGTCACGTACCGCTACCGCGTCGTCGACTTCCCCGGCCAGGACTCCGGCTGGCAGACCACGGGCGCGACCTCGATCGACCTGGCCGTGCCGGCGACCGCCCGCAGCGGGTTCCGGTTCCGCGTCGAGATCGAGGCCTTCACCACCGACGGGCAGCCGTCGGGCCGCGTGGGTCAGTGGGACCAGCTCACCGTGGCGTGGAACGAGGCGCCGCCCACGCCGCCCGAGCAGCCGGAACCGCCCGGCGCCGGAACCTCTCCGTGAGCCCCGGCCTGCCGATCGGACGTCCGGGACCTCCCGCGCCGCCCGCCACCGCACGCCAGCCCCGACAGACCCGCCAGCCCCGACAGGAGTCGAGCACCCGATGACCCCCGAGCAGTCCGCCTGGTTCTCCGAGACGTTCACCGCGCTGGTCACCAACGTGTCCCGCGCGGTGCTCGGTGCCGACCGCCCGGTGCGGCTCGTGCTGACCGCGATGGTCGCCGAGGGCCACGTCCTGCTCGAGGACGCCCCGGGGACCGGCAAGACCTCGCTGGCCAAGGCCATCGCGGCCTCGGTGCAGGGCACGCACCAGCGCATCCAGTTCACGCCGGACCTGCTGCCGTCCGACGTGACGGGCGTGACGATCTGGGACCAGGGCGCCCGGACCTTCCAGTTCCACCCGGGGCCGGTGTTCACGTCGGTGCTGCTCGCGGACGAGATCAACCGCGCCTCGCCGAAGACGCAGTCCGCGCTGCTCGAGGTGATGGAGGAGGGGCACGTCACCGTCGACCGGGACACGCACCCGGTGGGCCGCCCGTTCGTCGTCATCGCGACGCAGAACCCCATCGAGCAGGCGGGCACGTACCGGCTGCCGGAGGCGCAGCTCGACCGGTTCCTGGTCCGCACGTCGCTGGGCTACCCGGACCGCACGTCGACGGTGGAGATCCTGTCGGGCGCGCGGGACCGCACCAGCACGCTCGACGCCGTGGTCACGACCGCCGGCATGGTCGAGATGGCCGAGCTGGCGCACACGGTCCACGTCGACGGCTCGGTGCTGGACTACGTCGCCCGCCTGATCGAGGGCACCCGCGAGGACCCGCAGACCGCCCTGGGCGCCAGCGTCCGCGGCGGGCTCGCGCTCGTCCGGTGCGCCCGCGTGGCCGCCGCCGCGGCGGGCCGGCCCTACGTCATCCCGGACGACATCAAGGAGCTCGCGGTGCCCGTCCTGGCGCACCGGCTCGTGCTTGACCCGGAGGCCGACTTCCTCGGCGCCACGACCGTCCAGGTCGTCGAGCGCGTCCTGTCCGCCACGCCGCCGCCGGTGGCGCGCGCGTGAGGAGGAACGACACGTGGGTCCGTCGGGGCGTGGCGTGAGGCGGTCGCACACCCGGCTGTCGGGCGTCGGCTGGGGCGCCGTGCTGCTCGGCGCGGCGGCCGCGGCCGCCGGCGTGCTGCTCGGCTGGGTGGAGCTCGCGTCCGCGGGAGCCGTCGGCGTGGCGGCGGTGCTGGTGGCCGTGGCGATGACGTGGGGGCGCCTGCCGCACGACGTGCGGCTGGACCTCGCGGACCGGCGCGTGCGCGTGGGGGAGCGGGCCTTCGGCGGCGTCGTCGTGTCCGCACCCGGCGGGCGCCGCACGCGGGCGGTGCGCCTGGAGCTCCAGGTCGGCGCCGGCCGCGCCGAGCTGGACGTCCCGGCGCTCGCGCCCGGCGAGGAGCACGAGGAGCTGTTCGCCGTGCCCACGGACCGCCGCGCCGTCGTGACGGTCGGCCCGGTGCGCGCCGTCCGCGGCGACCCGCTCGGCCTCGCCGTCCGGCACGCCGTGACCACCGGCTCCGAGGACCTGTACGTGCACCCGCGCGTCGTCATGCTGACCGGCGCCGACGCCGGCCTGCTGCGCGACCTGGAGGGCGGTGCCACGCGCGATCTGTCCGACGCCGACCTCGCGTTCCACGCCCTGCGCGACTACGTGGTCGGCGACGACCGCCGCTCGATCCACTGGCGGACCACCGCGCGCCGCGGGGTCATGACCGTCAAGCAGTACGAGGACACCCGGCGCACGCAGACCGCCGTGGCGCTGGCGACCGACCCCCGCGACTACCGGCACGCCGACGACGACGCCGAGCTGGAGCTGGCCGTGAGCGTCGTCGCGTCCGTCGGCGTGCACGTGCTCGGCGAGGAGCACCCGCTCGCGGTGCTCGCCGGCTCCGGCCGCGTGCGGACCACCGCGCGCCGCCCGTTCCTGGACGACTGCTCCGGCATCGCCGTGGGCCCCGACGGCACGGGCTCGTCGCTGCTCGGCCGGCGGATCGCCCGCGAGGCGCCGGACGTGACCCTGGCCTTCCTGGTCACCGGCTCGGTCGTGGCCGACGCGGACCTGCGCGCCGCGGCCCGGCACGTGCCCGAGGGCACCCGCACGCTCGTGGTGAGCTGCGTCCCCGGCGCCGAGGTGCAGGTCCGCACGCAGCGCACCCTGAGCCTGGTGCGGCTCGGCTCTCTCGACGACCTGCCCCGCGCCCTCCGGCTGGCGGCCGCCGCATGACGACGACGACCATGCCCGCGTCCCCGGCCGCCGCCGCGCCGAGCACGACGCCGCCGGTCACGACCGCGGTGCTGGTCGTCGTGGCGGTCCTCGCGGGCGGCCCGCTCGCCACCCCGTCCGAGGCGCTGGGCGGCGTGCTCCCGACCCCGGCCTCGGTCGTCTCGGTCGTGCGCGGGTCCGCGCTGGGCTGGAAGGACGTGCTGACGCTCCAGCCGCCGCTCGGCGGCTCCGGCTGGCTGCTCGTCCCGCCGTACCTGCTCGCGCTGGTCGGCACCGCGGTCGCCGTCCGCCTGGCGGTCGGCTCCGGCCGCGCCGCACCGGCCGCCGCCCTGCTGCCACCGCTGTGCCTGGCCGCCGCCGTCCTGCTCGGCACGCACACCACGGTCGCCCCCGTGGCCGTCGGCGTCGCGCTCGCCGCGGGGCTGCTGGTCTGGGCGTCCTGGCGCTCCGGGCGCCTGCGCGTCCGGCGCCCCGTCGCGCTCCTGCTCCTGCTGGGTCTCGCGGTGGGCACCGGCGTGGTGTCCGGGGCGGTCGTCCAGGAGCAGCGCGACCGGTACGTGCTGCGCGACGCGCTCGTCCCGCCGTTCGACCCTCGGGACTACGCCAGCCCCCTGTCCGCCTTCCGCGCGTACGTCAAGGACGACGACGCGGTCGAGCTGTTCACCGTCTCCGGGCTGCCGGAGGGCGGCCGCATCCGCCTCGCGACCTTCGACCGGTTCGACGGCGTGGTGTGGAACGTGGCCGGCGACGGCTCGTCCCGCGCGTCGGGGGAGTTCCGGCGCGTCGGGGAGACCGTCAGCGAGCAGGCCGTCGAGGAGGCGGCCGCCGTCGAGGCCTCCGGCACCGGCGGCTCGCGCGTCGAGGTCGAGGTCCAGGTCGGCGAGCTCGACGGCGTCTGGCTGCCGACGGTCGGCGACGCGGTCTCCGTGCGCCTCGAGGACACCGAGGCGCAGTCGCGGCTGCGGTTCAACGACGCGACCGGCGCCGCGGTGCTCACCGGCGGCCTGGACAGCGGCCTGCGCTACACCCTGGACGCCGTGGTGCCGCAGGAGCCCGACGACGAGCGGATCGGCTCCGCCGCGGCGAGCGGCCTCGACCTGCCCGAGGCGCAGGGCGTCCCCGACGCGGTGGTCGCCGCGGCGTCCGACGTCGTCCGCGACGCCGAGACGCCCGTCGAGGTCGCCCGGGCCCTCGAGCGGTCGCTGTCCGAGGGCGGGTTCTTCTCCCACGGGCTGACGGACCGCGGGGACTACCCGTCGCTGTCCGGCCACGGCGCCGACCGGGTCGCCGCGCTGCTCGGCGGCGACCTCATGGTCGGCGACGACGAGCAGTACGCGTCCGCGATGGCGCTCATGGCCCGCGAGATGGGCCTGCCCGCGCGCGTCGTCATGGGCTTCGCCCCGGGCGACGACGAGGCAGCCGAGGCGTCGGCCGCGCCGGCAGACCCGGCAGACCCGGCCGACCCGGACGCGCCCGTCGTGGTCACCGGCGCCGACGTGAGCGCCTGGGTCGAGATCGCCTTCGAGGGCTACGGCTGGGTCACCTTCGACCCCACGCCGCCCGAGAGCCAGACGCCCCAGGACGAGCAGGAGACCAGCCAGGCCGACCCCGAGCCGCAGGTCGCCCAGCCGCCGCCCCCGCCGCCCGCGCCGGTCGACCCGCCGGAGGACGACACCGAGCAGCCGCAGACGCAGGACAGCGAGGACGCCGCCACCTGGCCGCTGTGGCAGCGCGTCGTCCTCGGCGTCGCCGCCGGCTCCGGGCTGGTCCTCGTGCTGCTCGCGCCGTTCCTGGTCATCGCCGGGCTCAAGGCCCGCCGGCGTCGGCAGCGGCGCCGGGCGGCCGAGCCGCTGCGCCGCGTCGTCGGCGGCTGGCAGGAGGTCCTCGACCTCGCGACGGACCTGCGTCGCGACGTCGACCCCGTCGCGACCCGGCGGGAGGGCGCGCGGGACCTGGCCGACGGGTTCACGGCCCCGCCCGCGCCGCCGGAGCGCCGGGGGAAGCGGAAGCGCACCGCGCCCGCTGCCGCCCCCGCCGCACCTCCGACGCCGCCGCCCGCCGCTGCCGAGGCCGCCGCGGCGGTCGTCGCGCTCGCCGAGCGGGCCGACGCCGCGGTGTTCGGCGCCGCGGACCCGACGGTCGCCGACGCCCGCGACTACTGGGCGCAGGTCGACCGGGCGCTCGCCCGGATGCGGGCCGCGACGCCACGCAAGCAGCGCCTGCGCGGGCGCATCACCACCCGGTCGCTGCGCCGGTCCGCCCGGTCCGCCCGGGCCGACCGGGCCGACCGGGCCCGCGAGGGGCGCGCACGACGAGCACGACGGAGCACAGGAGCAGACGGATGAGCAGCACGAACGGCAGCGGCGTCCCCGGGGCGTACGGCGCGCCCCCGGCACCGCTCGGCCGCCGCGTCGCTGCCTGGCTGCTGGACGGTGTGCTCACCTCCCTCGCGGCGGCGCCGCTGTGGCTCGCGCAGCTGCCCGTCCTGACCGCGTCGCTGCGGGACGCGGCGGCCGGGGGGACGGGGAGCACGGCCGCCGCGGAGCCCGTCGCGCCGAACGCGCTGCTGCTGGGCGTCGGTGCGGTGCTGCTGCTCGCCTGGGCGGGCTTCCAGTGGTGGTGCCACGGCACCCGCGGCTGGACGGTGGGGCGCCGCGCCCTCGGGCTGCGGACCGTCGACGTGCGGACCGGGCGGCCCATCGGGCTGGGACGGGCGCTCGGCCGGTACCTGGTCGTGGTGCTCGGCGCGCTCGCCTGCGGCGTCGGCCAGGCCGTCGTCCTGCTGTCCCCGCTGTTCGACGGCACCGGCCGGCGCCGCGGCTGGCACGACCGGGTCGGCGACGCGATCGTCGTCGACGTGCGCGGGCTCGCCGCCACCCGCCGCGTCGCCTCGTGGGACGGGCACGCCCCCGCGACGACGACCGGGTCGCTCACGGCCGGCGTCCCCGGCGGGCACGAACTGCCGACGGCACCCGGCACGCCCGCGCTCCCCGCGCCGGCGCCGTCCGTCGACCCCACGCCGTCGGAGCCCACGCGCACCCGCTGGACCACCCTCGCCACCGAGCGCCAGCTCGACGGCCCCGGGCCGGGCGCGCCGAGCGGCGGGAGGACCCCCCCGGGCCCGGACCTCGACCCCCCGCCGATGCCGGCTGTCCCGCCCGCCCCCCCCCCCCCCCGCCGCGCCCACCGTGGTGGCGCCCGGCTGGCCCGCGATGGCGCCGGCACCGCAGCCGCCCACGCTCCCGGCCCCCGTCTTCCCGGACTCCGTCGCCCCGCACCCCGTCTCCCCGGACCCCGCCTCCCCGGACTCCGGGCCGGGAGCCTGGGGTCGGCACGCCGCCCGCCCGGCCGCGCCGGTGCACCCGGACTCCGCCCCGGTCCGGTCGGTGCCGCCCGCACCTGCCCCCGCACCCGCACCCCCGCCCGCACCTGCCCCCGCGCCCGCACCTGCCCCCGCGCCGCAGCCTGCCTCGGCACCACCCGCGTGGCTCGACCGGGCGGCCTTCCCGCCACCGCCGCCCGCCCCGGCCCCCCTGCCCTCCCCGCCCTCGCTCCCCGCCGGCGACCTCCCGGCCGTCCCGCCGGAGGCGTTCCCGTCCCCGGGGGCGTCGCCCTCCGCGGGGGCCGGCTGGGCCGTGCGGCTGCCGGACGGCACGATCGCCGGGCTCGACGCCCCGCTGCTCGTCGGGCGGAACCCGGACCCGCAGCCCGGGGTGCGCACCGTGCCGGTCGCGGACCCGAGCCGGTCCGTGTCGAAGAACCACCTCATGCTCGGCGTCGACGAGCAGGGCCCGTGGATCGTCGACCGCGGTTCCACCAACGGCACGCTCGTGACCCTCGCGGACGGCCAGCGCATCGTGTGCCTCCCGGACCGCCGGGTGCGGCTCTCGGACGGCTCCCTGGTGACGTTCGGCGACCTCTCGCTGTCGGTGGGGGTCCGCGCCTAGAGTGACGCATGGGCCGCCCGCGGTCTGGTGCGACGATGCAGGACGTCGAGCTGGTGGACGTCGCTGACCGTTCGAGCGCGCCCGGGCCACGGCGCCCGCCCCGGCGGGCGTCCCGCGGCCGCGAGCCCCCCGGGCCCGGTGCACCGGGGGACGCGAGAGCCCCGTCACCGCCGCACCGCCGGCGGTGGGTCGCCGTGCTGGTGACGGCCGCCGTGCTGGTCGGGGGCGTCCTGGCCGTGGGGGAGGCCGCCTCGCGCGAGGCGCCGGCGGAGGCCGTGCCCGCCGGCATGGTCGCGCCGCTCGACGGGCCGCCGTGGGCGCAGTGGCGCGCGCCCGTGGGCCGGACCGACGACGTCCTGTCCGCGTCCGGCGTGCTCGTGGTGTCGTCGGTGCGCGAGCGCCGGTTCACGGTCACGGGGTACGAGGCGACCACGGGGGCCCGCATCTGGACGCGCGACCTGGGCGAGGTGTCCGGGACGCGCCCCCTGACGGGCTGCCCCCACGACGGCGGGGACGTCGGCGACGTGGTGCTGTGCGTCGTGGAGCCGCGGCCCTCGCCGGACGACTGGGAGCCCGGCACGGTGCCGTTCCCCGCGCCGGACGAGGGTCCCGTCCACGTGACCGCCCTGGCCGCGGCGACCGGCGAGGTGCTGAGCCGGTGGACGGTGCAGGGGCGGCTCGCGGCGGTGGAGCGCCTGCGGGACGACCTGGTCATCATGGGCGTCGGGTCGGACGGCCACGCCGAGGTCGGCCGGTACGCGGGCGAGGGCGGGGAGCGGCTCTGGTGGTACCGCGGCGACGAGCGGCTGCGCCTGCGGGAGGGGATCATCTCGGGGTCCGAGGTCCGGGTCAACGACTCCTTCGTGCTGGTGCAGGGCTGGTCCGCGACCGTCCTCGACGCGCGCACCGGTGACCAGATCAGCACGACGCCGCCGACGTGGTTCGTGGTCGGGGCGCTCGCGGGCGACCTGTTCGGCACGTGGACCAGCGGCGAGGGCGGGAGCGTGCGGGACCGGCACGGCCGCGAGCTGTTCACGACCCGGGCGCTGTTCCCGACCATCACGGCGAGCGACGGGGAGCCGGTCGACCTGCTCGTGATGGACGAGGGCGGGACGCTCGTCGGCCGGACGCTGCCCGGCGGCGCGGAGCGGTGGCGGCTCGACACGTACCGGGCGGTGCGCCTGCAGGTCGACGGCCGCCTCGTGCTGCTCGGGGTCGACGGCTACCAGGTGGTGGAGCTGCGCACGGGGGCGGTCGGGTGGGAGTCCCCGTACAAGGTGCTCATGTGGTGGGCGCCGCTCACGGACGGGCGGCTCGTGCTCGCCGCCGGGAGGTCCGCGACCGGGATGCCGACCATGGAGGCGCGCCGGCTGACCGACGGCCACCTGGAGTGGTCGCTGCCCATGGAGGACGGGGTGCGCTCCGTGACGGCCGTCGGCGGGCACCTGCTGCTGCGGACCCGCGAGGAGATGATCGTGCTGCGGTGATCGTGCTGCGCCGATCGTCCAGTGCCGCGGCGAGGAGTCCGGATGCTGAGCGC
The DNA here is from genome assembly GCF_949769265.1 of Cellulomonas endometrii. Classification (NCBI taxonomy): domain Bacteria; kingdom Bacillati; phylum Actinomycetota; class Actinomycetes; order Micrococcales; family Cellulomonadaceae; genus Cellulomonas; species Cellulomonas endometrii. The sequence goes on from NZ_CATKPC010000005.1 coordinate 164,517, forward strand.
TTGCGGTCCGCCCCTCGGTGCGGGGTAGGGTGCTGATGTGCTCACGCGACGCGACCTCCTTCTTCGCCGCCGCGACGAGGCCCTCTAGGCCGGATCCTCGTCGCGGAGTTCGGTGCGCCGGCTGACCCCCAGCACCCGCGAGGCGAAGGATCCCCCCGATGAGCTACCACGACCGCACCCCCCAGCAGCCGTCCGGCATGCCGGTGCACAAGTACCGCCCGTTCTCCGAGCAGATCCGCGTCGACCTGCCGGACCGGACGTGGCCGACGAAGCAGATCACGACGGCCCCCCGCTGGTGCGCGGTCGACCTGCGCGACGGCAACCAGGCGCTGATCGAGCCGATGAACGCCGCCCGCAAGCTGGCGATGTTCGAGCTGCTGGTGCAGATGGGCTACAAGGAGATCGAGGTCGGGTTCCCGTCGGCCTCGCAGACGGACTTCGACTTCGTGCGGATGCTCATCGAGGAGGGCCGCATCCCCGACGACGTCGTCATCCAGGTGCTGACCCAGTCCCGTGAGCACCTGATCGAGCGGACGTACGAGGCGATCGCCGGCGCGAAGCAGGCCATCGTGCACCTGTACAACTCGACGTCCGTGCTGCAGCGCGAGGTGGTCTTCCGCAGCGACGAGGACGGCATCGTCGACATCGCGGTCAGCGGCGCGCGGCTCTGCAAGAAGTACGAGGAGACGGTCCCCGGCACCGAGGTCTTCTACGAGTACAGCCCCGAGTCGTACACGGGCACCGAGCTGGAGTTCGCCGTCCGGATCTGCAACGCGGTCCTGGACGTGTTCGAGCCGACCCCCGACAAGCCGGTCATCATCAACCTGCCGGCGACGGTCGAGATGGCCACGCCGAACGTGTACGCGGACTCCATCGAGTGGATGGGCCGGCACCTGCGGCACCGCGAGAACGTGGTGCTGTCCCTGCACCCCCACAACGACCGCGGCACCGCCGTCGCCGCCGCGGAGCTGGGCTACCTGGCCGGCGCGGACCGCATCGAGGGCTGCCTGTTCGGCAACGGCGAGCGCACCGGCAACGTCTGCCTGGTGACCCTCGGCATGAACCTGTTCAGCCAGGGCGTGGACCCGCAGATCGACTTCAGCGACATCGACCACATCCGCCGCACGGTCGAGCACTGCAACCAGATGCCCGTCCCCGAGCGGCACCCGTACGGTGGCGACCTGGTGTTCACCGCGTTCTCCGGGTCGCACCAGGACGCCATCAAGAAGGGCCTGGACGCCATGGCCGCCCGCGCGGAGGCCGAGGGCGTCGGGGTCGACGACATCGCCTGGGCGGTGCCGTACCTGCCGATCGACCCGAAGGACGTCGGCCGCTCGTACGAGGCGATCATCCGCGTGAACTCCCAGTCCGGGAAGGGCGGCATCTCGTACCTGATGAAGTCCGAGCGCGACCTGGACCTGCCGCGCCGCCTGCAGATCGAGTTCTCGCAGGTCGTGCAGCGGTACACCGACGCGCACGGCTCGGAGGTCACGGCGGACGCCCTGTGGCGGATCTTCACCGACGAGTACCTGCCGGTCGAGCCCGGCTCCGACCTGGCGCCCTGGGGGCGGTTCGCCCTCCGCGGCACCCGCGCCACCAGCGGCGAGGAGGGGCCCGACACGCTCACCGTCGACCTGGTGGACGCCGGCACGGAGCGGACCGTCGAGGCGTCCGGCAACGGCCCGATCGCGGCGTTCGTCGCGGCGCTGGGCGAGGTCGGCGTGCGGGTGCAGGTGCTCGACTACGCCGAGCACGCGCTGTCCGCGGGCGGCGACGCCACGGCCGCCGCGTACGTCGAGTGCGCGGTGGGCGACCAGACGCTCTGGGGCGTCGGCATCGACCCCTCGATCACCACCGCGTCGCTCAAGGCGATCATCTCCGCGGTCAACCGCGCCCACCGCTGACCCGGCGCCGGCACCCCCTGGACGGGCCGGCCGCCACCCCTGACCGGCCCAGCGCCCGGTCCCGGCACGCTCGCGCCCACCGGCGCGCGACGCCGGGGCCGGGCGTCGCCGTGCGCGAGACGGGCTCCCGCCGTGGCGGACCTGGGCGGATGCGGCACGCGCTGGGCGAACGGTGCCGCGCGGGGGAGCCCGGCGGGGGGAGAATGGACGACGTGAGCCTCTACCGCGACGAGGCGATCGTGCTGCGCACCCACAAGCTCGGGGAGGCGGACCGGATCGTCACCCTCCTGACCCGCACGCACGGCAAGGTCCGTGCGGTCGGCAAGGGCGTCCGGCGCACCACGTCGCGGTTCGGCTCGCGGCTGGAGCCGTTCATGCACATCGACGTGCAGCTCAGCACCGGCCGGAACCTCGACGTCGTCACGCAGGTCGAGACGATCGGCGCGTACGGCCGGCCGGTGTGCGAGGACTACGCGCTGTACACCGCGGGCACCGTGATGCTGGAGACCGCGGAACGGCTGGTCGAGGCCGAGCGGGAGCCGGCGCTGCAGCAGTACTGGCTGCTGGTCGGGGCGGTCCGGTCGCTGGCCGCCCGGGAGCACGCGCCGGGCCTGGTGCTCGACTCCTACCTGCTGCGCGCCCTGGCCATCGCGGGCTGGGCGCCGTCGTTCACCGACTGCGCGCGCTGCGGCCGCCCCGGCCCGCACCACTCGTTCGCCGTCGCGCAGGGCGGCGCGGTCTGCGGGTCCTGCCGCCCGCCCGGCGCCACCGCGCCCGCACCGGAGACGCTGTCGCTGCTGGCGGCGCTGCTCGTCGGGGACTGGCCGGTGGCGGACGCGTCCGCCGAGCGGCACCGCCGGGAGGGCAACGGCCTGGTCTCCGCGTACTCCCAGTTCCACCTCGAGCGCACGCTGCGCTCGCTGCCCATGGTCGAGAGGATCTGATGCCGGTTCCGCCGCCCCCGCACCCGAGCGGGGCCCGCCCGCCGGTGCTCCCGCAGGAGCTCGTCCCGCAGCACGTCGCGGTCGTGATGGACGGCAACGGCCGGTGGGCGAACGCCCGCGGCCTGCCGCGCACCGCCGGGCACGCCGCGGGGGAGGCGTCGCTGCTGGACGTCGTCGCCGGCGCGATCGAGATCGGGGTCAAGCACGTGTCCGCGTACGCGTTCTCCACCGAGAACTGGTCGCGGTCGCCGGAGGAGGTGCGGTTCCTCATGGGGTTCAACCGCGACGTGCTGCGCCGCCGCCGGGACCTCATGGACTCGTGGGGGGTGCGCGTCCGGTGGGCGGGCCGGCGTCCGCGGCTGTGGCGCTCGGTGATCAGCGAGCTCGAGGAGGCCGAGCGCCGGACCGTGCACAACACCACGTGCACGCTCACGATGTGCGTCAACTACGGCGGCCGTGCCGAGATCGCGGACGCGGCGAAGGCGATCGCGCAGGACGTCGCGGCCGGCCGGCTCAAGGCGGACAAGGTCACCGAGAAGACGGTCCAGCGCTACCTCGACGAGCCCGACCTGCCGGACGTCGACCTGTTCCTGCGCAGCTCCGGGGAGCAGCGCGTGTCGAACTTCATGATCTGGCAGTCCGCGTACGCGGAGATGGTGTTCCTGGACGAGCCGTGGCCCGACGTGGACCGGCGGCACCTGTGGCGCGCGATCGAGACCTACGCCAGCCGCGACCGCCGCTACGGCAAGGCCGTGGACAAGCCGACGACGGCCTGACCAGCGCGATCGCGCCCGCCGTGTCGGTGCCGGGGCCTAGGTTGAGGGCATGAGCACCCTCACCGTGGGCATGATCACCTTCGACACCACCGACGCCGTCGCGCTCGCCACCTGGTGGGCGCGGCACACCGGCGGGACGGTGCAGGACGAGGCCGGCGGCTGGTTCGTCACCGTCGCGTCGGACGGGCCGACGCTCGCGTTCCAGAAGGTCGCGGACCCGACGCCCGGCAAGAACCGGCTGCACCTGGACCTGCACGTCCCCGACCGGCTCGCCACCGCCGACGCCCTCCTCGCCGACGGCGCCACCCTCGTCGCGGAGCGCGTGATGGGGGACCTCTCCTGGACCGTCCTCGCGGACCCGGACGGGAACCAGTTCTGCCTGGCGCAGGAGGACGGCGCCTGACGGGGCGGCTCAGACGAGCTCGTCGGCCGCCCGGTCGCGGTCGGCGTCGGGGCCGGTCGGCCCGTGGACCGGCGCCCGCCGGCGCAGCACCCGCCACGTGACGAGCGCGGCCAGCGCCACCACGACGCCGGCCAGGGCCCACGGCGACGCCGTCGCGAGCCGCACGCCCGCCCACACCGCCGCGAACCCGACGGTGCCCCAGATGACCGCCCACGCCACGCTGCCCGGCACGGACGCCACCGTGAACCGCAGGTACGGCATCCGCACCAGCCCCGACCCGACGAACACGGCGCTCTGCACGCCGACGGTCAGGTAGGCGAAGGTCACGGCGAGCGGCCCCCAGCGGTGCACGAGCGCGAGGCCGCGCCGGGCGGTGCCGGTCCGCATGAGGCGCTGCACCTGCGCGCGCGCCGCGGCACGGCGCCGGGACGGGTCGGCGGCGGTCGCGGGCTCCGAGCCGGCGGTGGCGTCGTCGGACGGCGCCCCGGGCGCCCGGTCGGCCAGCCGTGCGGCGCCGCTGAACACCCCCCGCCCGAGCCAGTACAGCAGGTGCGACCGGGCCATGACGATGCCGAACAGCGCGGCGACGACGGCCCCGATCGGCCACCCGTCCATGCCGTAGGCCGCCGCCACGTCCGTCACCCGCCCGAGTCTACGAGTGAGGTGACCCTCACCCGTAGGGCGGGCGTCACGCGGTCAGTCGCACGTCGCGCGGGCGGTGCCGATCTCGACGTCGTCGGGGAGCTCGGGGTGCGGGTCGTGCGGCGCTTCTGCGGTCCGTCGCCGGGTGAGCAGCGGCCGGGTGACAGCGGCCATCGCGTAGAGGGCGATGGCGAGCAGCACGATGGTCGCGCCGGGCGGGATGTCCTCCCAGTAGGTGATCGACAGCCCGACCACGCTGACGCCGACGCCGATGCCGCTGGCGATCGCCATGGTCCGGGCGAACGACCCGGCGAGGAGCTGGGCGACCGCGACGGGCACGATCATCAGCGCGCTGACCAGCAGCAGCCCGACCACCCGCATCGCGATGGTCACGGTCAGCGCGGACATCGTGGCGACGACCATGTTGAGCGCGGTGACCGGCAGGCCGGACCCGCGGGCGAACTCCTCGTCGTGGCTGACGGCGAACAGCACGTGCCGCAGGCCGATGCCGACGGCGAGCACCCCGACCGCCAGGGCGACGGTCCACCACAGGTCCCCGGTCGACACGGTGGAGATCGACCCGAACAGGTAGGACACGAGGTTCGCGTTGGTGCCGCCGGCGAGCTTGATCAGCAGCACGCCCCCGGCGATGCCGCCGTAGAACATCAGCGCGAGCGCCAGGTCGCCGGACGTCCGGCCGCGGGCGCGGACCCACTCGATGGCGACGGACCCGATGACGGCGGCGACGACGGCCCCCGGCACGGCCAGCGTGTCCTGCGGCACGAGGCCCGCCCAGGTGCCGACCAGCCAGCCGAGCGCCACGCCGGTGAGCGCGACGTGGCCGATGCCGTCGCCCATGAGGGCCAGGCGCCGCTGCACGAGGAACGTGCCGACGACGGGCGCCGCGGCGCCGACCAGGACGGCCGCGAGCAGGGCCCGCTGCATGAGGGGCGACGACAGCATGGCGCCGAGCGTCTCGAACCACGTCACGGCAGGACCTCCATCGACAGCCCGGTGCTGCCGGCGTCCGGCGGGAGCGGGTCGGCGTGCGGGTGGGTGTGCTCGTGGTCCGGTCCGGCGTGCTCGCCGCGGGGGGTGGGCGGCGGGCCGTCGTAGACGACGCGGCCGTGCCGGAGCGCCACGGCCCGGTCGATCAGCCCGGCGAACGAGCCTAGCTCGTGCAGGATGACCAGCACCGTGCCGCCCGCCTCGTGCAGCCGGCGGACCGTCGCGACGAACGTCTCCTGGGTCGGCAGGTCGATGCCGGACGTCGGCTCGTCCAGGACCAGCAGCTCGGGCTCGCGGACCAGCGCCCGGGCGATGAGCACGCGCTGCTGCTGGCCGCCGGACATCTGCAGCACGGAGCGGCGGGCGTGCGCGGCCATGCCGACCTCGTCCAGGGCGGCGAGCGCGCGGCGGCGGGCGTCGCGGGGCGGACGCAGCCGGCGGCCGTGCACCAGGCCCGACATGACGACCTCGAGCGCCGTGGCGGGGACTCCGCCACCGGCCGGCAGGCGCTGCGGCACGTACCCGATGCGCTCCCACGGCACGCCGTTGCCCAGCGCCCCGCCGAGCAGGTGCACCTCGCCGGCGGCGCGCGGCACGATGCTCAGCAGCGCGCGCACGAGCGTGGACTTGCCCGAGCCGTTCGCGCCCAGCAGCGCCACGACCTCGCCCCGGTCGACCCGCAGGTCGACGCCGGACAGGATCTGGTGCCCGCCGAGGGTCACGTCGACGCCGGTGGCCAGCACCGCGGGGGAGCCGGGGGCGTCGCTCATGAGCACACCAGCGCGGTGCGGAGCGTCTCGAGGTTCGCGTCGGCGACCGACGCGTAGTCCTGGGTGTCGTCGGTCAGTCCCTCCAGGGGGTCCAGCACCGCGGTGTCGACGCCCAGCTCGGCCGCGAGGGTCTCGGCGACCTTCGGGCTCGCGAGCGTCTCGAAGAAGATCGTGGAGACCCCCTCGTCCCGGACGACCTGCCCGACCTCGGCCAGGCGCGCGGGGGAGGGCTCGCCCTCCGGGTCGACGCCGGAGATGCCGACCTGCTCGAGGTCGTACCGCTCGGCCAGGTAGGAGAACGCCTCGTGCGTGGTGACGATGGCGCGGCTCTCGCACGTCGCCAGGCCCGCGACGTACCGGGCGTCCAGGTCCGCCATCTGCTGGGCGAACGCCTCGGCGCCCGCGGCGTACTCGTCGGCGTGGTCGGGGTCGATCTCGCTCAGCTGCGCGGCGACGTCGTCGGCGACGGCCGGCAGGCGCGTGGGGTCGAGCCAGAAGTGCGGGTCGAGCGAGCCGTGCCCGTGCTCGTCCTCGTCGGCGTGCTCCTCCTCGTCCGCGTGCTCGCCGTCCTCGGCGTGCTCGGCGGGGTGCAGCTCGGTGTCCTGCGCGGCGTCGACCACGTGCGCGGGCGGGTTCGCGGCCACGGCGTCGTCGACGGACGGCTGGAACTCGGCGAGGTACACGACCAGGTCGGCGCGCCCCACCTCGTCGACCTGCGCGGGGGAGAGCTCGAGGTCGTGCGGCTCGGCCCCGGGCGGGGTGAGGGACTGCACGTCCACCAGGTCGCCGCCGACCTGCTGCGCGACGTACTGCAGCGGGTAGAACGACGCGAGGACGGTCACGCCGTCGCCGGAGCCGGCCGCGTCGCCGGGCGAGCACGCGCTCAGGGCCAGGGCCGTGGCGAGGCCCGCGGACGCGGCGAGGGGCAGGGTGCGTCGACGGGGGGGCATGCGGTCCATCATCGACCTGTTGAGAACGAGTGTCAAAACCGGCACGGGGCTCGCCCCGGGGACGACCGCCGCTCCGGCCGCCCGGACCGGTAGCCTGTCCAGCGATCCCACCCCCCGCGTCACCCAGGCGCGCAGGACCCCGGCACCAGGAGCACATCACCGTGGCAGCACCCTCCCGTCTCGACTCCGTCGTCTCCCTCGCCAAGCGGCGCGGGTTCGTGTTCCAGAGCGGCGAGATCTACGGCGGCTCCCGCTCCGCGTGGGACTACGGGCCGCTGGGCGTCGAGCTCAAGGAGAACATCAAGAAGCAGTGGTGGCGGACCGTCGTGCAGAGCCGCGACGACGTCGTCGGCCTCGACTCCGCGGTGATCCTCCCGCGCCAGGTCTGGGTCGCCTCCGGCCACGTCGGCGTGTTCACCGACCCGCTGACCGAGTGCCTGTCCTGCCACAAGCGGTTCCGCGAGGACCACATGCTGGAGGAGTACGAGGGGAAGAAGGGCCGCGCGCCCGAGAACGGCCTCGCGGACATCGCCTGCCCGAACTGCGGCACCCGCGGCCAGTGGACCGAGCCCCGCGACTTCAACATGATGCTGAAGACGTACCTCGGCCCCGTCGAGGACGAGTCCGGCCTGCACTACCTGCGGCCCGAGACCGCGCAGGGCATCTTCGTGAACTTCGCGAACGTCCTGACCACCAGCCGCAAGAAGCCGCCGTTCGGCATCGGCCAGATCGGCAAGTCGTTCCGCAACGAGATCACGCCCGGCAACTTCATCTTCCGCACGCGCGAGTTCGAGCAGATGGAGATGGAGTTCTTCGTCGAGCCCGGCACGGACGAGACCTGGCACCAGTACTGGATCGACGCGCGCACCGACTGGTACGTCGACCTGGGCATCTCCCGCGACAACCTGCGGCACTACGAGCACCCGGCCGAGAAGCTCTCGCACTACTCCAAGCGCACGGTCGACATCGAGTACAAGTTCGGCTTCAGCGGCTCCGAGTGGGGCGAGCTCGAGGGCATCGCGAACCGCACCGACTTCGACCTGTCGACGCACTCGAAGCACTCCGGCCAGGACCTGTCGTACTTCGACCAGACGAAGGACGAGCGCTGGGTGCCGTACGTCATCGAGCCGGCCGCCGGCCTGACGCGGTCGCTCATGGCGTTCCTCGTCGAGTCCTACACCGAGGACGAGGCGCCGAACGCGAAGGGCGGCGTCGACAAGCGCACCGTCCTGAAGCTCGACCCGCGCCTCGCGCCCGTCAAGGCCGCCGTGCTGCCGCTGTCCCGCAACGAGCAGCTCTCGCCGAAGGCCCGCGACCTCGCCGCGGAGCTCCGGAAGAGCTGGAACGTCGACTTCGACGACGCCGGCGCGATCGGCCGCCGCTACCGCCGCCAGGACGAGATCGGCACCCCGTTCTGCATCACGGTGGACTTCGACACCCTCGACGACCAGGCCGTCACGATCCGGCACCGCGACGACATGTCGCAGGAGCGGGTCGCGCTGGACCAGGTCACCGGCTACCTCGCGCAGCGCCTGCTCGGGGCCTGAACCGAGCCGGAGCGTGCTCTGAGCGCCACGGGCCACGGCCACCACGCCGGCGACGTCCCCGACCTCGAGGTCGGGCGGCGCGCCCGCGTGGTGGTCGTCCTGCTGCTGGCGGTCGCGCTCGCCGTGACCGTCGCCGGGCTGGTGCTGCTCTGGCCGAGCGGGGACGACCGCCCGACGCTGGACACGACGCCGGAGGGCTCGTCCTACGCGGAGGTCACGGTCACCGACGTCGGGCTGCTCGCCGACGCCGAGTCGGGTCCCGCGCTGCTCGCGGAGACCGGCGACGGGGAGAGCATCACCGTGTAGGTCGCGCCGGAGCTGCTCGACGCGCTCGAGGCGGGGGACACGATCCGGGTCCTCGCGCTGCCGCAGGCGACCGGCGCGGCGCCGTACGTGTTCGTCGACGTGGTCCGGGGCCCGCCGATGGCCCTGCTCGCCGCCGTCCTCGGGGTGCTGGTGCTCGCCGTCGCCCGGCTCCGCGGCCTGGGCGCCCTGGTCGGCCTGGCCGTCTCCGTCGGCGGGATCCTGTGGTTCACCGTGCCGGCGCTCCTGGAGGGCCGGCCCGCGCTGCCGGTCGCGCTCGTCACCGCGTCGGCGCTCATGTTCGTGCTGCTGTACGTCGCGCACGGGGTGTCGGTCCGGACGTCGACCGCGCTGCTCGGGACGCTCGGCGGCCTGCTCGCGACCGGTGCGCTCGCGGTGTGGGCCACGGGCGCCACCCACCTCGACGGCCTGACCGGCGAGCACGCCCTGGACCTGCGGTCGCTCGCGCCGGAGGCCGACCTGCGGGGCGTCCTGCTGTGCGGCATGGTGCTGGCGGGGCTCGGCGTGCTGAACGACGTGACGATCACGCAGGCGTCGGCGGTGTGGGAGATGCGGGCGCTGTCGCCCGCCTCCACCCGGCGGGAGCTGTTCGCGGGCGGCATGCGCATCGGGCGTGACCACATCGCGTCGACCGTCTACACCGTCGCGTTCGCCTACCTGGGCGCCGCGCTGCCGCTCGTGCTCCTGGTGGCGATGTCGGACCGGACGCTGCTGGACTCGCTCAGCAGCGGGGAGATCGCCGAGGAGGTCGTCCGGACCCTCGTCGGCTCGATCGGGCTGGTCCTGGCGATCCCCCTGACGACGGCGGTCGCGGCCGCCCTGGTCCCGGCCCCCGCCGCACACCCCGCCTCCGCACCTGCACCCGCACCCGCGCCCAGCGGGCAGCAGGTGTCCCCTCAAGGGCGCTGAGGCCAGCATCTGCTGCCCACTCGGCGAGCCGGGCGGGCCGGGGCCGGGGCGGGCCGGGGCGAGGGCTGGGCCCGGACGGGGTGCCGGTCCGGCCGGCCGCCGAGGTCGGGTCAGTGCGCGTGGGCGTGTGGGGCGTCCTCCGGGTCGCGGTGGCGCGCCGCCGGGACCGCGCCCGCGACCGTGACCACCAGCGCCGCGATGGCCGTCGTGAGCGGGATGGCCAGCACCAGGCCGATGGAGCTGACCATCGTCCGGACGATCTCCTCCGCGAACTCCCCGCTCGTCAGCGTCGGGCCGAGCGGCAGCTGGTAGATCTCCAGCAGCAGCAGGACCGGCAGCGCCGCGCCGGTGTACGCGAACGCGATCGTGTACACCGTGGACGCGATGTGGTCCCGGCCGATGCGCATGCCGCCGCGGAACAGCTCCCGGCGGGACGCGCCCGGCGAGGCCGCCCGCAGCTCCCACACCGCCGAGGCCTGCGTGATGGTGACGTCGTTCAGCACACCGAGGCCGGCCAGCACCAGCCCGCACAGGAACAGCCCCCGCAGCGACGTCGCCCCCGAGTCACCGAGCAGCTGGGCGAGCCGGTACGAGTCCTCGGACGTCACCCCGGACAGGTGCGCCCACGACGCCCCGAGCACCCCCAGGCCGGCGGTCAGCGCCAGTCCGGCGAGGGTGCCGAGCAGGGCCGCCGACGTCCGCAGCGACAGCCCGTGCGCCAGGTACAGGACCACCACCATGATCAGCGTCGACGCGCTCAGCGCCACCACCACGCCGTTCTCGCCCGCCAGCAGCGCCGGGAGCACGTACACGCCGATGACGCCGAACGCGACCACCAGGCCCAGCAGCGCCCGCAGCCCGCGCGTCCGCGCCACGAGCACGATCGCCAGCGCGAACGCCAGCCCGAGGCTCACCAGGGGCAGCGTCCGGTCGAAGTCGTGCCACGCCCAGACCTCGGCGTCGGTCGCGGTCGCGGGGTAGTGCTCGACGACGATCCGCGTGCCGGGCCCCACGTCGGCCGCGGTGATCGACGCGGTCGCCCAGAGCTCGACGTCGCGCCCGCGCTCCGAGCCGCTGGTCACGGTCGCCTGCACCCGCAGGCACGGCACCGTCTCCGGGATCGTCCCGTCGACCTCCCGGTCCTCGACGGTGCCCTCGCACTCCTGCGTGGACGTCCCGGTCACGGTGGCGGAGGGGTAGTCGATGTCGACGGCCTCGATGGTCCGGGCGGTGGGCGCGTCCCCGTGCGGCCACGTCAGGGCCATGCCCACCGCGGCGAGCAGGACGAGGGGCAGCAGGACGGCGGCGATGACGCGGCGCGTGCGCAGCGCGGCAGGGGTCGGCACGGGGTGATTGTGCCGTCTGGGGGACAATGGCGTCATGACCGCACCCGTGACCGCCCCGCCGGCGCGCCCCGCCACCGCGGGACACGTGCTGCCGCCGCTGCGCATCGGCCCGCTGACCGTCGACACCCCCGTCGTCCTCGCGCCGATGGCCGGCGTGACCAACGCGGCGTTCCGGCGCCTGTGCCGGGAGTCGGGCGCGGGCCTCTACGTCGCCGAGATGGTGACCTCCCGGGCGCTGGTCGAGCGCGGCGAGGAGTCGATGCGGATCATCTCGCACGCCCCGGACGAGAAGCCGCGCTCCGTGCAGGTGTACGGCGTCGACCCGGCGACCGTCGGCGCCGCCGTGCACCTCATCGCCTCCGAGGACCGCGCGGACCACGTCGACCTGAACTTCGGCTGCCCGGTGCCCAAGGTGACGCGGCGCGGCGGCGGGTCCGCACTGCCCTGGAAGCGGGAGCTGTTCGAGTCGATCCTGCGCGCCGCCGTCGACGCCGCCGCCCCGTACGGGGTGCCGGTCACGGTGAAGATGCGCAAGGGCATCGACGACGACCACCTGACGTACCTGGAGGCGGGCCTCGTCGCCCAGGACCTCGGGGTCGCGGCGGTCGCCCTGCACGCCCGCACGGCCGAGCAGTACTACTCCGGCACCGCGGACTGGGAGGCGATCGCCCGCCTCAAGGAGACGGTGACCGACATCCCCGTGCTCGGGAACGGCGACATCTGGTCCGCGGAGGACGCCCTGCGCATGGTCCGGGAGACCGGGTGCGACGGCGTGGTCGTCGGCCGCGGCTGCCAGGGCCGCCCGTGGCTGTTCGCGGACCTCGCGGCGGCGTTCGCCGGCTCGGACGAGCGCGTCACCCCCGGCGCCCGGTACGTCGCCGAGATCATCCGCCGGCACGCCGAGCTGATGATCGAGGCGTTCGGCGACGAGGGGAAGGCGCTGCGGGAGCTGCGCAAGCACATGGCCTGGTACTGGAAGGGCTACGTGGTCGGCGGCGAGCAGCGCGCGGCCCTCGGCCTGGTGTCCAGCCTGGCCGAGCTCGACGACCGGCTCGCCGCGCTCGACCTCGACCAGCCGTACCCCGGCGAGGCCGCCGAGGGCCAGCGCGGCCGTGCCGGCACCCCCAAGCGCCCGCACCTGCCCGACGGCTGGCTGGAGAGCCGCGAGCTGAGCGAGGACTTCCGCCGGGCCCTGCACGAGGCGGAGCTGAGCGTCTCGGGCGGCTGACCCGCCCGCACCCCCGCACCCCCGCACCCGCCCCCCGCACCCCCGCACTCCCCGCACTCCCCGCACTCCCGCACCCTCCGCACTCCCCGCCCCCGCACCCCCCACCCCCCCCCCCGCACCCCGCCACGCCGCCGAGACTGCAGAAGGGGGCGCTTCACGCCCGCGACCCCCCGTCTGCTGCAGTCTCGGCGACTGCGGGGGCGACCGGGGGCGGGGAGCGCGGAGGCGCGGCGTCAGGCGCGGCGGACGTCCACGCGCGACGCCAGGGCCGCGACCGTCCGGGCGGTCGCCTGCGGGGCGCCCAGCGACTCCGTCGCGACCGCGCACGCCCCCGCGGCCGACGCGTGCGCGAGCGCCGCCGGCGTGCCGAGGCCCGCGAGCTCCGCCGCGAGCAGGCCGGCCAGGAACGCGTCGCCGGCGCCGTTCGTGTCGACGACCGCGTCGACCGGCGCGGCCGGCACCTCCCAGAACCCGCCGGCGTCCAGGGCGAGCGCCCCCCGCGCCCCGCGGGAGCAGACCGCGAGCCGCGCCCCGCCCGCGACCCGTGCGCGCAGGTACTCCCCGGGGTCGTCGAGCCGGGCGTCGGACACGATGAGCACGTCGGCGCCGTCGGCGAACGGCCGCTGGAACGCCGCGGTCCCGTCGTCGTCGTGCACGTCGCACCACACCGGCACCCCGGCGGCCCGCGCGACGGCCAGCACCGGCAGCCCGTGCGCCGCGAGGTCCACGACCGCGGCCGCCGCACCCTCCAGGCCGGCAGCCGCGTCCGGGTCCACCGCGGGCGACGGCAGCTCCAGGTACAGCGACACCCGTCCGCCGTCGGCGGCCATGAGGTTCACGTGCCGCTCCGTGCGCCCACCGGCGGCGGGCACCGCGTCGAGGCGGATCCGCGGGTGGCCGAGCGCGGCGCGCACCCGGGCGCCCTGCTCGTCGTCGCCGACGAGCGTCCGCAGGTGCACGTCCACGCCGAGCGCGGCGAGGGTCACGGCCTTCCCGGCGGAGGTCCCGCCGAGGCCGTCGTGGTGCCCGGACGCGAACAGGGTCTGCGACCGGGGCTCCGGGAGCGCGTCCAGGTGGACGAGGGTGTTCCACGACGCGGGTCCGACCACGAGCACGTGGCCGGACCCGTCGCGCGCGCCCACGGCGCTCAGCGCACCCGGAGCCACGCGGTGGTGTCGCCGGGCAGCTCGGCGCCGACCTCGGCGTCGCCCGGCAGGCCGGACGCGAGCAGCACCTCGGCGCCCGCGGGCAGCGCGACCGGCGCGGAGCCGAGGTTCGCGACGACCAGCACGGAGCCGTTCCGCACCGCGATGACCTCGGGTGCGTCGGCGTAGGCCGGCTCCCACGCGGCGCCGCCCGTGCCGAGCCGCTCGGACCGCCGCAGGCGCAGCGCCGCGCGGTACAGCTCGAGCGTCGACCCGGGCACGCCGTCCTGGGCGTCCGCGGCGTACGCGGCCCAGGACGCGGGCTGCGGCAGCCAGGTGTCGCCGGTGGGGGAGTAGCCGAAGCCGGGGGCGTCCGCCTGCCAGGGCAGCGGCACGCGGCAGCCGTCGCGGCCGCGCTCGACGCCGTTCGTCCGGAAGAACGCGGGGTCCTCCCGGACCTCGGCGGGCAGCGCCGTGTGCTCGGGAAGGCCGAGCTCCTCGCCCTGGTACAGGTACGCCGAGCCCGGCAGGCCCAGCAGCAGCAGCGTGGCGGCGCGGGCGCGGCGCAGGCCGAGCTCCTCGTCGGGCTGCTCGTCCTCGGCGGCGATGCCGTTGGGCCGCGACGACGGGTCCGCCAGGCCGAGGCGCGACGCGTGCCGGACGACGTCGTGGTTGGACAGCACCCACGTGGTCGGCGCGCCGACGGAGTCGTTCACGGCGTACGAGGCGGCGACGACCTTGCGCAGCGCCGGCGCGTCCCAGCCGGTGGCCAGGAACGCGAAGTTGAACGCCTGGTGCATCTCGTCCGGGCGCACGTAGCGGGCCAGCCGGGACAGCGGCTCGACCCACGCCTCGGCCACGAGCATCCGGTCGCCGTCGTACTCGTCGAGGACCGCGCGCCAGGTGCGGTAGATCTCGTGCACGCCGTCCTGGTCGAACATCGGGCCCTGGTTGCCCACGCCGGTGGGCTCGCCGTCGGCCGCGCCCTCGCCCTCGGCGCCGTCGATCATCGCGACGTGGCCGTCCCAGTCGGGCAGGCCCTCGGCCTTGACCATGCCGTGCGCGACGTCGACCCGGAAGCCGTCGACCCCGCGGTCCAGCCAGAACCGGAGCACGTCCTCGAACTCGGCGCGCACCTCGGGGTTGGTCCAGTCGAGGTCGGGCTGGCGGGTGTCGAACAGGTGGAGGTACCACTGGCCGTCGTCGACGCCGTGCTTCTCGGGGGTCAGCCGCGTCCAGGCGTCGCCGCCGAAGATCGACTGCCAGTTGTTCGGGGGCAGCTCGCCGCGCTCGCCGCGGCCGTCCCGGAACAGATAGCGGGCGCGCTCGGGGGAGCCGGGCGGGGTGCGCAGCGCCTCCTGGAACCACACGTGGTCGTCGGAGGTGTGGTTGGGGACGAGGTCGACGACCACGCGCAGGCCGAGCTCGTGCGCCCGGGACAGCAGCGCGTCGAAGTCCGCGAGCGTCCCGAACAGCGGGTCCACGTCGCGGTAGTCGGCGACGTCGTACCCGGCGTCCGCCTGCGGGGACCGGTAGAACGGGGACAGCCACACCGCGTCGACGCCGAGCGCGGCGAGGTGGTCCAGGCGGGCGGTGATCCCGGGCAGGTCGCCGATGCCGTCGCCGTTCCCGTCGGCGAAAGAGCGGGGGTAGACCTGGTAGATGACCGCGTCGCGCCACCACGGGCCGTCGGCGGGGCCGGGCTCGTGCACCACCAGCGGGTCGGTGAGGTCGGCGGGGCGGTTGTCGAGCAGGGTCACGCGGGTCCTCCGGGGTGTGCAGGTGCCGAGCTGGTGGACCCCCGCACGATGAGCTCCGGGTGGAACAGGAGCTCCGTGCGCGAGGTCGGGGTGCCGTTGATCTCCGCCATCAGCGCGGAGACGGCGGCCTGACCCATCGCCTGGACGGGCTGGCGCACCGTCGTGAGCGGGGGGTCCGTGAAGCCGATCAGGGGCGAGTCGTCGAAGCCGACGACCGACAGGTCCTCGGGCACGTGCAGCCCGCGGGACCGGGCGGCCCGGATCGCGCCGAGGGCCATGAGGTCCGAGCCGCAGATGATCGCGGTGTGCCCGGTGTCGATGAGCTCGTGGGCCGCCGTGGCCCCGCCCTCGACGGTGAACAGGGTGGTGTTGACGTGCGGTGCGGCGTCCTCGATGCCGAGCTGGGCGCGCAGCTGCGCGGCGAACGCCGCCCGCTTGCGCGCCGCGGGCACGAACCGCTCGGGGCCGATCGCCAGCCCGATGCTGCGGTGGCCCAGGGCCACGAGGTGCCGGACGGCGAGCTCGATGGCCACCGCGTCGTCGGTCGCGAGGCTGGGGGCGTCGACGCCTTCGGCGCGGCCGTTCACCAGGACGATCGGCAGCCCGCGGCCGCGCAGGGCCTGGTACCGCTCGACGGAGGCCTGGGTGTCGGCGTGCAGGCCGGACACGAACAGGATGCCGGCCACGTCGTGCTCGAGCAGGATCTCGACGTACTGGTCCTCGGTGGTCCCGCCGGGCTGCTGCGCGCACAGCAGCGGCGTGTAGCCGCGCTGGGTCAGCATCGACTCGATCACCTGGGCCATCGCGGGGAACACGGGGTTCGAGAGCTCGGGGACCACGAGGCCCACGAGCCCGGCGGACCGGGTGCGGAGCTTCTCGGGCCGCTCGTAGCCAAGCACGTCCAGCGCCGCGAGCACGGCCTGGCGCGCCTGCGACGAGACGCCGGGCTTGCCGTTGAGGACGCGGGACACGGTCGCGGTGGACACACCCGCCTGATCTGCGAGGTCGGTCAGCCGGGTGCGCACAGACGCGAGCGTAGAGGGCACCGCTGCCTCCTCGTCGTCGTCGCCGTCATCCGATCGGGTCCGCTTCGTCCCCTCCGGTCGGGGAGCACTGTAACCGATGCCTGAAAGTTACCGTAACGGCTTGCAACGAGGCCCGGACGTTGATTACGGTCCGGGTCATCGAGCCAGCGCCGGCGGTGCCGTCGACGGCTCGCACCGCCCCTTCTGACGCTGGGAGACACCCTGATGCGACGGAGCATCCCCGCCCTCGCCACGACGGCCGTCCTCGCGCTCGCCCTCGCGGCCTGCTCGAGCTCGGACACGCCGTCCGACGCCACCTCCGACAGCCCTGCGGCCGACTCCGCCGAGGGCACCCTGACCATGTGGGTCGACGACACCCGCATCGACTCCATGCGCCCCGTCGTGGAGGCCTTCACCGAGCAGTCCGGGGTCCAGGTCGACCTGGTCCAGAAGGCCACGGGCGACATCGGCCCCGACTTCGTGACCCAGGTCCCGACCGGCGAGGGCCCGGACATCATCGTCTCGGCCCACGACGGCCTGGGCGAGTGGGTCAACAACGGCGTGGTCGCGCCGATCGAGCTCGGCGACAAGGCCGACGCGTTCGCCGACTCGGCCATCGCCGCCATGGCGTACGACGGCCAGACCTACGGCGTGCCGATCTCGATCGAGAACATCGCCCTGGTCCGCAACAACGCGCTGGTGCAGGACACCCCGGCCACCACGTTCGACGAGCTGGTCGCGCAGGCCCAGGGCGCCGGCACCGACTTCTCCGTGCTGATCCAGCAGGGCGAGGAGTCCGACCCGTACCACCTGTACCCGCTGCAGACCTCGTTCGGCGCCCCGGTGTTCGAGCAGTCCCCGGACGGCTCCTACACCGACACGCTGGCGCTGGGCGGCGACGCCGGCCACGCGTACGCCGAGTACCTGGCCAAGCTCGGGCAGGAGAAGGTCCTCGACCTGTCGATCGACGGCGACAAGGCCAAGCAGGCCTTCCTCGACGGCCAGGCGCCGTACATCGTGACCGGGCCGTGGAACACCTCCGCCTTCGAGGAGGCCGGCATGGACATCTCCGTCCTCCCGGTCCCGTCGGCCGGCGGCCAGCCCGCGCAGCCGTTCGTGGGCGTGCAGGGCGTGTTCGTCTCGGCGAAGTCGGCCAACCCGGTGCTCGCCAACGAGTTCGTGGTCAACTACCTGACAACCGAGGAGGCGCAGGACGCGCTGTACGAGGCCGGCGGCCGCCTCCCGGCGCTCACCGCCTCGGCGGACAAGGTCGACGACCCGGTCCTCCAGGGCTTCAACGAGGCGGGCGCCACCGGCGCGCCGATGCCCTCGATCCCGGCGATGAGCTCGGTGTGGTCCTTCTGGGGCGCGACCGAGGCGCAGATCGTCGGCGGCCAGGCGGCCGACGCGGCCGGCGCGTGGGACGCGATGGTCCAGAACATCCAGGACGCCATCGACGGCTGACCGCCGCCGCGACCGCCGGGGTGCCCCACGAGGCGCCCCGGCGGTCGCACCCGCTCGTCCCGACCCCATCCCGCAGCACCCGCACCGCCGCGCGCCCGGAGGCACCCGCATGACCGACCAGTCGACCGTCCAGGAGGTCGCGCCCGACGACGCCGGGACGTCCCGCCCGCGCCGCCGGCGCGCGCCCCGCGGCACCACGTCGCACGCCCGCTCCTTCTCGCCGGGCTTCATCGCCAAGCTGATCCTCATCGGCACGGTCGACGCGCTCGGCGTCTACGGGATCCTGTCCGCCGGGGCCGTGTCGCAGTGGGGGATCCTCGCGTTCCTCGTCGTGGCGCTCGCCGTCGCGAACTGGGCCTACTTCTCCCGCCGGATGCTGCCGGCGAAGTACCTCGTGCCCGGCCTGGTGTTCCTGGTCGTCTACCAGCTGTTCGCGATGGCCTACACCGGCTACGTCGCGTTCACGAACTACGGCGACGGGCACAACTCGACCAAGGCCGACGCGATCACGCAGATCGCCGCCCAGAACGAGCGCCGCGTCGAGGGCTCGCCCTCGCTCCCGCTCACGGTCGTCCAGAACGGCGACGAGCTCGGCTTCGCGGTCGTCACCGAGGACGGCGACACCCAGGTCGGTACCGCGGACCAGCCGTTCGACGACGTGGACGCCACGGTCGAGTCCGGTCGCATCACCGCCGTGCCCGGCTGGGAGGTGCTCGGCTTCGCGCAGGTCGCGGCCGACCAGGAGGCCATCACCTCGTTGCGGGTGCCGTTCTCCGACGACCCGTCCGACGGCTCGGTCCGTACCCAGGACGGCTCCACCGGCTACGTGTTCCAGTCGACGCTCGAGTACGACGCCGCGAGCGACACCTTCACCGACGCCGAGACCGGCACCGTCTACGCGCCCGGCGAGGGCGGCAACTTCGTCTCCGAGGACGGCCAGCGGCTGACCCCGGGATGGCGCGTCGGCGTCGGGTTCGACAACTTCACCGCGATGGTGACCGACTCCCGGATGGCGGGACCGTTCGCGCAGATCTTCGTCTGGACGTTCGCCTTCGCGTTCCTGTCCGTCGTCACGACGTTCGCGCTCGGCCTGTTCCTGGCCATCACGTTCAACGAGCCGCGGGTGCGCGGGCGCAAGGTCTACCGCTCGCTCCTGATCCTGCCGTACGCGTTCCCCGGCTTCCTGTCCGCCCTGGTGTGGCGCGGCATGCTCAACGAGCGGTTCGGCCTCATCAACGAGGTGCTGCTCGGCGGCGCGTCGATCCCGTGGCTGAGCGACCCCTGGCTGGCCAAGGCCGCGGTCATCGGCGTGAACCTGTGGCTCGGGTTCCCGTACATGTTCCTCATCTGCACGGGCGCCCTGCAGTCCATCCCGCACGACATGACCGAGGCCGCGCGGATCGACGGAGCGGGTCGCTGGCGCATCTTCCGCTCGCTGACGCTGCCGCTGCTCATGGTGTCGGTGGCGCCGCTCCTGATCTCCAGCTTCGCCTTCAACTTCAACAACTTCTCGCTGATCTACATGCTCACCGGCGGCGGCCCCAACTTCGTGGGCACCCCGTACGTGGTGGGCCACACCGACATCCTCATCTCGATGGTCTACTCCGTGGCCTTCGAGTCGGGGGTCAAGCAGTACGGCGTCGCCAGCGCGCTGTCGATCGTCATCTTCCTGATCGTCGGGGTCATCTCCTACCTCGGCTTCCGTCGCACCCGCACTCTCGAGGAGATCTGAGATGGCCCGATCGATCGAGCAGCACACCGCCGTGCGCGGACGCCGCTGGTGGTCCGAGATCGGCTGGCGGCACGTCGTCGGCGTCGTCATGATCGCGATCTGCCTGCTCCCGCTGCTGTACGTCCTGTCCGCGTCGCTCAACCCGGGCGGCACGCTCACGGGCTCGAACCAGCTGTTCCGGACGGTCAGCCTCGAGAACTACACCGAGCTGCTGCCGCGCGGGTACGGGAGCTGGGCGCTCAACTCGCTCGTGGTGTCCACCGCGACCGCCGTCGGCACCGTGCTCATGGGCGCCGCCGCGGCGTACGCGTTCTCGCGGTTCCGGTTCCGCGGACGCCGGTCCGGCCTCACGACGCTCCTGCTGGTGCAGATGTTCCCGCAGATGCTGGCGTTCGTGGCGCTGTTCCTGCTCCTGCTGTCGCTGTCCGAGGTGTTCCCCGCCATCGGCCTGAACACGCAGCTCGGCCTGATCTGCGTCTACCTCGGCGGCGCGCTCGGTGTGAACACGTTCCTCATGTACGGCTTCTTCAACACCGTGCCGCGCGAGCTGGACGAGGCGGCCAAGCTCGACGGCGCCACGCACGCGCAGATCTTCTGGACGATCATCCTGCGGCTGGTCGCGCCGATC
The DNA here is from genome assembly GCF_949769265.1 of Cellulomonas endometrii. NCBI lineage: Bacteria > Bacillati > Actinomycetota > Actinomycetes > Micrococcales > Cellulomonadaceae > Cellulomonas > Cellulomonas endometrii. The sequence goes on from NZ_CATKPC010000005.1 coordinate 185,022, forward strand.
CTCGCGGTCGTCGGCCTGCTGTCGTTCATCTCGTCCTACGGCGAGTTCATCATCGCGAAGGTCGTGCTGCAGCGGCCGGAGCGGTTCACCCTCGCGCTCGGCCTCTACAACTGGGCGTCCGACGAGCGGAACGCGCGGTGGGGGATCTTCGCCGCCGGGGCCGTGATCGCCGCGATCCCGGTGGTGCTGCTGTTCCTGTTCCTCCAGAAGTACATCGTCGGCGGCCTCACGGCCGGGTCCGTGAAGGGGTGAGACGGTTGTCCGATCCGACGAACCAGGGCCGGCACGTCGCGGGCCCCGCCGCCGCTCCGGTCGCGGAGCCGCTCGGCGCGCACCACGACGGCTCCGCCCTCTACGTCCCGGCGGGGACTCCCGCGCTCGGGGACGTCGTGCCGGTACGGGTGCGGGTGCCCGCGGCCGCGGGGCCGGACCCGGACGTGTGGCTCCGGGTCGTCGAGGACGGCGAGCCCCGGGTCTACCCCGCGCGGGCCGACGGCGGCGACGAGCACGAGCGCTGGTACACGGCCGACGTGCCGGTGACCAACCCGGTGACGTCCTACCGGTTCCTCATCGCGGGTCCCGGCCGGCCCGGAGGGCAGGAGTGGCTGAACGGCGAGGGCACCATCGCCCGCGACGTCCCGGACGCGTCGGACTTCCGGTTGTCGGTCACACCGCCGGGGCCGGACTGGGCGCGGGACGCGGTCGTCTACCAGGTGTTCCCGGACCGGTTCGCGCGGTCCTCCGGCCGGCACGACGGCCCGCCCGAGGGTGCCCTGCCCGACTGGGCGCTGCCCGCGGCGTGGGACGAGGAGCCGATCGGCAGCGGCCCGGGCACGGGCACGCAGCTGTACGGCGGCGACCTCGGCGGCATCGAGCGGCGGCTCGACCACCTGCAGCGGCTCGGGGTCGACACCCTCTACCTGACGCCGGTGTTCCCCGGCCGGTCGAACCACCGGTACGACGCCCGGACGTTCGACCAGGTGGACCCGGTGCTCGGCGGCGACCAGGCGCTCGCGTCGCTGGCCCGCGCGCTGCACGGGCGGGGGATGCGGCTGGTCGGCGACCTGACGACCAACCACACCGGCGACGCGCACGACTGGTTCCGGCGCGCGGTCGAGGACCCGTCCGCCGAGGAGCGCTCCTTCTACTACTGGCGCGACGCCGAGCCGGGTTACGTCGGCTGGCTGGGCCACGCCTCGCTGCCCAAGCTCAACCACCACGCGCCCGCGCTCGCCGCGCGGATGTTCGGCGGGGCCTCGTCGGTCGTGGGCCGGTACCTGTCCGAGCCGTACGCCCTGGACGGCTGGCGCGTCGACGTCGCCAACATGACCGGCCGGCAGGGCGCGGACGACCTGACGCACGAGGTCGCGGAGCGCATGCGCGCGGCCATGGCGGAGATCAACCCGGACGCCGTGCTGGTCGCGGAGCACTTCCACGACGCGGGCGCCGACCTCCGGGCCGCCGGCGGCTGGCACGGGACCATGAACTACTCGGCGTTCACCCGGCCGGTGTGGACCTGGCTGACCGACCCGGCGTCGGACGCCGCCGCGGGGCTGCGCTACGTCGAGCTGCCCGTGGGCATCCCGCGCCGACCCGGCACCGCGGCCGTGGCGGCGATGCGGGAGTTCGGCGCCGCCGTGCCGTGGAGCGTGACGACGCACCAGTGGAACCTGCTGGGCTCGCACGACACCGCGCGGTTCCGGACGATCGCCGGCTCGCGCGACCTGGTCGAGGTCGGCGTCGGCCTGCTCATGACCTACCCGGGCACGCCGGTCGTCTTCGCGGGCGACGAGGGCGGCCTGGCCGGCCGGAACGGCGAGAGCTCGCGGGTGCCGATGCCCTGGGACCAGGTCGACGCCGGCGGCGGGCCCGCGTGGGACGCCGGGCTGTTCGCGGCGTACCGGTCGCTGATCGCGCTGCGCCGGTCGTCCCGCGCGCTGCGCGAGGGCGGGCTGCGCTGGGCGCTGGTCCGGGACGACGCGATCGCGTACCTGCGGGAGACCCCGGAGGAGCGGGTGCTCGTGCTCGCGGCGCGGGGCCCGTGGGGCGGCGCGCTGCTGCCGGGGCACCTGCTGGCCGCGGGCGAGCGGCCGGAGAACCTCTACGGCGGGGCGGCGCTGGGCGTTGAACCCGGCGGGCTGCGGCTGCCAGGTGACGGGCCGGGCGTCCAGGTGTGGCGCCTGGCGTGAGCCCGGGGCGCCCTCGCCCGCGCGCGCGGGGCGTCGACGTCGGCGCCCGCCCATAAACTGCGACGCGTGACCAGTGAGCTCCCCGACGGCTACGTCGACGCCGACCGGGACCGCTGGGTGACCGAGGCGCCCAAGTCGCGCGCCCGCACCCCGTTCGAGCGTGACCGCGCGCGCCTCGTGCACTCCTCGGCCCTGCGGCGCCTCGGCGCCAAGACGCAGGTGCTCGGCCCGTCGTCCGACGACTTCGTCCGCACGCGGCTGACGCACACCCTCGAGGTGGCGCAGGTGGGGCGCGAGATCGGCAAGACGCTCGGCTGCGACCCCGACGTCGTCGACACCGCCTGCCTCGCGCACGACCTGGGCCACCCGCCGTTCGGGCACAACGGCGAGCGGGCGCTGGCGCACCTGTCCCGGGACATCGGGGGGTTCGAGGGCAACGCCCAGACGCTGCGGCTGCTGACCCGCCTGGAGCCGAAGGTCGTCGGCCCGGACGGCACCGCCGTGGGCCTCAACCTGACGCGGGCGTCGCTGGACGCCTCGGTCAAGTACCCGTGGGGCGCCGGCGAGGGCCCGCTGTCGGCCACGGGCCGGCCGACCCACAAGTTCGGCGTCTACGTCGACGACCTCCCGGTGTTCACCTGGCTGCGCGACGGCGCGCCCGCCGGGCACAAGTGCCTGGAGGCGCAGGTCATGGACCTCGCCGACGACATCTCCTACTCGGTGCACGACGTCGAGGACGCGGTCGTCGGCGGGCGGTTCGACCTGACCGTGCTCACGGTGCCGGACGAGCGCGCCCGCGTCGTCGAGTCGATCCACACCTGGTACGGCGACGCCATCGACGCCGCGGGCCTGGAGGCGGCGATGGACCGGCTGGTCGCGGCCGACCTGTGGCGGCCCGGGTTCGACGGCTCCCGCGGCGCGCTCGCCACGCTGAAGGACACCACCAGCCAGCTCATCGGCCGGTTCGCCCGCGCCGCGCAGGTCGCCACCCGGGAGCTGTACGGGCCCGGGCCGCTCACCCGGTACGGCGCCGACCTCATCGTGCCGGACACCACCACCGCCGAGATCCTCGTGCTCAAGGGCCTCGCCGTGACGTACGTGATGGCGCCGCGCGAGCTCGAGCCGCTCTACCAGCGGCAGCGGGAGATCCTCGCCGACCTCGTGCACGTGCTCAGCGACCGCGCGCCCCTGGCGCTGGAGCCGCCGTTCGCGGCCGACTGGCGGGCGGCGCCCGACGACGCCGCCCGGCTGCGCGTCGTGATCGACCAGGTGGCGTCGCTCACGGACGTCTCGGCGGCCGCGTGGCACGCCCGCCTGGCGCCGCCGCCGCGGTTCTGACCGGCCGGGCACGGCCGAGGTCGAGCGATTCCCACGGGATCACGGGTGCAACCGCTCGGCCCCGCCCCGACCCCTCGGCCTCGTGGTGCACGGCACAGCCCGCACGCCTGGAGGGGCCGCCGCGGGACCTAGGATCGTCCCCGTGGCGGGACTGATCCGGCGGGAGGACGTGCAGGCGGTCCGCGAGCGCGCCCGGATCGAGGAGGTCGTCGGCGAGCACGTGTCGCTGAAGACCGCGGGCGTCGGCTCGATGAAGGGCCTGTGCCCGTTCCACGACGAGAAGTCGCCGTCGTTCCACGTCCGCCCGCAGGTGGGGCTCTACCACTGCTTCGGGTGCGGCGAGGGCGGCGACGTCATCGACTTCATCCAGAAGATCGACGGCCTGCCGTTCACCGACGCCGTCGAGTACCTGGCCGGGCGCGTGGGCGTGCAGCTGCGGTACGAGGAGGGCGGCGGCCCGCGTCCGGGTCACGAGCCCGGCAAGCGGCAGCGGCTGCTGGAGGCGCACCGCATCGCGGAGGAGTTCTTCGCCGAGCAGCTGCTGACCCCCGGCGCGGCGGCGGCGCGGGCGTTCCTGGCGGAGCGGGGCTTCGACCGGTCGGCGGCGGAGCAGTTCGGTGTCGGCTACGCCCCGCAGGGCTGGGACAGCCTGCTCAAGCACCTGCGCGGCCGGTCCTTCACCGAGGCCGAGCTGACCGCGAGCGGGCTGATGAGCCAGGGCAACCGCGGCAACTACGACCGGTTCCGCGGCCGGCTGGTGTGGCCGATCCGGGAGGTCACGGGCGACGTCGTCGGGTTCGGCGCCCGCAAGCTGTACGAGGACGACCAAGGGCCGAAGTACCTGAACACCCCCGAGACGCCGCTGTACAAGAAGTCGCAGGTGCTCTACGGCATCGACCTGGCCAAGCGCGAGATCGCGAAGAACAAGCAGGTCGTGGTCGTCGAGGGCTACACCGACGTCATGGCGATGCACCTGTCCGGCATCGGCACGGCGGTGGCGACGTGCGGGACGGCCTTCGGCTCCGACCACGCGCGGATCGCGCGGCGGCTGATGGGCGCCGGCGGGCGGGCGGGGGCATCCAGCTCGCGTCGGGGGAGTCCGTCGGCGGCGAGGTGATCTTCACGTTCGACGGCGACTCCGCCGGGCAGAAGGCCGCGATGCGCGCCTTCGGCGAGGACCAGGCGTTCAGCGCCCAGACGTTCGTGGCGGTCGCCGACGGCGGCATGGACCCGTGCGACCTGCGCCAGGCGCAGGGCCCCGACGCCGTGCGCGCGCTGGTCCGCTCGCGGGCGCCGCTGTTCGAGTTCGTCATCCGGACCACGCTGGAGGGGTTCGACCTGGGCACCGCCGAGGGCCGGGTCGCGGCCCTGCGCGCGGCGGCCCCGGCGATCGGCGGCATCCGCGACACCGCGCTGCGGCCCGAGTACACGCGGATGCTCGCGGGCTGGCTCGGCATGGACCTCGACCCGGTGCAGCGCGCCGTGCAGGCGGCGGGCCGGTCGGCCGGGTCGCGCCCGGGCGGGCGGGACGCGGGACGTCCGCCGGCCGGCGGCGGGTTCAGCAACAACGTCCCGCCCGGTCCCTCCGGCGACCGCTGGCAGCGCCGGGACGGCGGCCCCGGCGGGCGGTCGGGTGGCGGCCAGGGGCGCGGCGGCTCCGGCGGGCGCTGGGAGGGCCAGCGCTCCGGGGCCCGGCGGCGACCGGTTCGCGGGCCGTGGGGGCGCGGGCGGGGCCAGGGCCGTGGCGACCGCCGGTGGGACGAGCACCCGCCCGAGCCGTACGACCGCGAGCCCGGGCACGACGGGGCGGGCGACACGATCGCGCTCCGGCACCGCGCATGGCGCTGCCGACCCGCGCGACCCGTCGCCGCGACGGGCGTCGCGCCCTGGAGGCCGTGCTGCAGCTGCCCGACCTCATCCCGCCGGAGTTCGACGACCTGGAGCCCGACGCGTTCACGGCCCCGGCGTACCGCGCCGTGCACGCCGCCGTCCGCGCCGCCGGGGGAGCCGCGGGCGCGCGACAGCTCGTGGCCGGGGGCGGCCCGACCGCGACCGTCGCGTGGGTCGAGGCCGTCCGCGAGGAGGCCGCCGGACCGGTCGAGGGGCTGATCACCCAGCTCGCCGTCGCGCCGCTGCCCGAGGACCGGGCGGACCGCCTGCCCTCGTACGCCCGCGGGCTGGTGATGGCGCTCGTCGAGATGGAGATCACCCGCCGGATCGCCGACCTGCGCGGGAAGCTGCAGCGGATGGACGCCCGCGCCGACCCCGAGGGCTACCGCACGCTCGCGGCGCAGCTGTTCGACGAGGAGAACCGCCGCCGCGCGCTGCGCGAGAGCGCCTAGCGCGCTGCGCGAGAGCGCCTAGCGCAGCGCCCGCGAAACGTCCCGCTCACGAACGCCCCCTACGCTGGCGGGCATGACGACTGCGGAGGCCGCCCCCGGCCAGGACCTGCCCGCCGAGCGCGAGATCCTCGGCTGGGACCAGTTCGGCGAGGCCGCGCGGGAGCTCGCGCGGGCGGTGGTGGCGTCCGGGTTCGAGCCGGACGTCGTGGTCGCGGTCGCCCGAGGGGGCCTGCTGCCCGCCGGTGCCCTGTCGTACGCGCTGGGCCTGAAGGCGTGCGGCACGCTGAACGTCGAGTTCTACACCGGTGTGGATGCCCGGCTGCCCGACCCGGTGGTCCTGCCCCCGCTGCTCGACACGGCTGCCCTCGTGGGCCGGCGGGCCCTGGTGGTGGACGACGTCGCCGACACGGGGGAGACCCTGGCGCTGGTGCAGCGCCTGGTCGCGGAGCACTGCGAGGAGGCCCGCAGCGCGGTGCTGTACGCCAAGCCGCACTCGATCGTGGCGCCGGACTACGTGTGGCGGCGGACGGACCGCTGGATCACGTTCCCCTGGTCGGCGCTGCCGCCCGTGACCGCCTGAGCTGCGACCGCCCGACCCCGGCCCTCACGCACCGCCCAGGCCCTCCGCCCGGGCGCGGACGATCGCGGCGGACCGATCCGGGACCTCGAGCTTGGTCAGCACGTTCGCGACGTGGTTGCGGACGGTCTTCGCGGACAGGCCGAGCCGCCGGGCGATGACGACGTTGTCGTGGCCGCCCGCCACCAGGTCGAGCACCTCCCGCTCGCGGTCCGTGAGCCGCGGGAACGGCACCCGGACCGCGGTGCGCCCGCCCAGCACGTACGCCATCGCGCGCGCCGCGACGCTCGGGCCCAGGATCATCTCGCCGGCGGCGACCGCCCGGACCGCCCGCTCGACCTGCTCGGGCGGCGCGGACTTCACCAGGTACCCGCGCGCGCCGGCGCGCACCGCCGCGACGACCGCGTCGTCGTCCTCGTGCATGCTCATCACCAGCACGGCCACGTCGGGCCGCGCGGCCAGCACGTCCCGCGTGACGTCGATCCCGGAGCCGTCGCCCAGGTCCAGGTCCATGACCACCACGTCCACCGGGTCGCGGACCTCGCCCGCCAGGAGTGCCCGCGCCTCGTCCGCGCCCGCCGCGGTGCCCACGACCGCCACGCCGGGCAGCGACCCCAGCAGCGCCGTCATGCCGATCCGGAACACGGGGTGGTCGTCGACGAGCGCCACCCGCAGCGTCACGTCGACACCGCCACGCCCGCCGCCACGCCCGCCGCCCTCGCCGCAGGGGTCCGGCCGCCGGGCAGCGGCGCACCCGGCACGAGCGGCAGCACCGCGCGCACCCGCGTCCCGGGCTCGCGTGCGCCGACCTCGACGAACCCGCCGAGCTCCTCCGCGCGCTCCTGCATCGACCGCGTGCCGACGCCGGGCACCCCGCCGGGCCCGCGGCCGTCGTCCTCGCACACGAGCTCCAGCGCGCCGGCGCCCCGGTGCACGGTCAGGCGGCAGCCCGGAGCGCCCGAGTGCCGCCGGGCGTTGCGCGCCGCCTCGCTCAGCAGCGCGTACGCGGCGGCCGCGACGACCGGGTCGAGCTCGCCCGGGTCGTCCCCGTCCCGGGTGACCGCGAACCCGTCCCGGCCGAGCCGGTCCGCGAGGTCGTCGAGCGCGGGGCCCAGCCCCTGCTCGTCCAGCACGGGCGGCAGCAGGCTGCGCGCGAGGTCGCGGACGTCCTCCACCCGGCGCTCCGCCTCGGCCCCGAGCGCCTGCAGGGCCTCGCGCGCGGCGGCCGCACCGGCGGGCGTCCCCGTGTCGAGCAGGTTGACCGCGCCCTGCAGGCCCAGGCGGACGCCGCTGAGCCAGGGCCCGAGGCCGTCGTGCAGCTCGCGGCGCACGACGCGGCGCTCGCGGAGGCGGGCGCTGGTGGCCGCGTCCCGCGCGCGCTCGAGGTCCCGCGCGCCCGCCGCGAGCGCCAGCCCGGCGGCGACGACGGGCAGCACCTGGCCCAGCGCGGCGCGGGTGCGGGTGTCGAGCCGCTCGCCCGGGGGCGGGGTGACGGCCAGGTCGCCGACCACCCGGCCCGCGTGCTCGACGGGGACGTGCAGGGCCTCGGACGTCGGGGCGCCCCACGCGGCGGTCAGCGGGTCGGGGTCCGTGGTGGTGAGCCGGACCGACTCCAGCCGCAGCGACTCCCCGACGCTGGCGACGAGCCCGGCCAGCAGGTCGGCGGAGCCGCCCGGCGCCGTGAGGGTGCGACCGAGGCGCAGCGCCGCGCGGGCCGGGTCGTGGCCGTCGCCGTAGACGAGGTGCCGGACCCGCGCCTGCAGCCACCCGCGGACCGGCTGGAGCAGCAGCACGACGCCGACGGCCGCGGCGACCTGCGCCCCGGCGCTGCTGGCGCCCGCGAGCGCGGAGACGCCCGCGGTGACCGCCGCGTAGACGCCGGCCAGGACGAGCGCCAGCAGCGCGGCGACCGTCCCGCGGCTGACCGCGAGGTCGAGGCCCCACAGCCGGTTGCGCAGGACCGTCACGAGCAGCGCGGCGGGGAACAGCGCCTGGCACACCAGGTGGCTGACCGGCACGGCCAGGAAGAGGCCGGGCCCGGGGTCCGTGAGCACCAGCGGGACGAACGACAGCGCCATGATCCCGGCGGCGACGGCGAGCACCCCGAGCCCGCGGCGCTCCTGCTCCGGCCCGTGCCGGAACCGCCACCACGTCCCGGCGGACGTCACCAGCCCCGCGACGACGACGAGGGCCAGCGCCCAGCGCGCGTCGGACATGGGGGCGAGCAGCCGGGTACCGGTCAGCAGCAGGGCGGCGGTGGCGCCGAGGGCCACCCCGGCGCGCGCAGCGGGGCCGAGGCCGCGGTCCCGGGCGAGCCACGGCACGACCGTGAACAGCGAGACGGTGCCGGGCACCCACGCCCAGCCGAACATCGCCACCAGCCACTCGGGCGACGGCAGCCCGGGCCGGGTGGCGGCGAGCGCGCCCCAGGCGCCGGCCACGGCGGAGACCCCGCCCGCGACGCCGGTGACGGCGACCAGCCAGCCGACGGGGTGCCGCCGGCGCGACAGGATCACCGCGCCGACGGTCCCGTAGACCGCGGCGACGGTGATGTCGACCGCCGTGAACAGCAGGTCCCCGACGACCATCCCGCCGCCCGCGGCGACGTGCAGCACGGTGGCGGTGCCCGCGAGCAGCCAGGCGGCCAGCGCGATCGCGGCGGCGACGACGGGCAGCCCGCCGTCCGCGCGCCCTCGCGCCGCCGACCCCTCGCGGACCATGGCGTCACCGTAGGGGCAAACCACCGCAGAACGGGAGGGGTCGGGCAGCGCGGACGGGGTGATCATGCGGCGGGCCGCACGGGCGACGCGGTCACTTCCGGTCGCCGGCCGCGAACCCGATGGCCGCGACGAGCAGCCAGAGCGGACCCACGAACCCGGCCATGTACTGCAGCGGCGAGACGCCCAGCAGCAGCGTCAGGCCCCCGAGCACGGCGCTGACCCAGCCGATCCACCGCGGTGCGGCGCCGTGCCGGATCGCGGCGACGGCGACGGCCAGCCCCGCGAGGCCCGCGCCGACCCACAGCCACGGGATCGTCGCGATCCAGTCGGTGTAGAAGGCGCCGGACTCGGGCACGAGCAGCTCGGGGTCCGCGAACCCGAACATGAACTGGGTGTCGAGCCCCGACCCGAGCAGGCCGGCGACGGCCACCAGCAGCAGGCCGCCGGACGCCACAGCGGGCAGCAGGCTCCCGGCCGGCGCCTGCTGCCCGAGCCGGCGGGACAGCCCCGCGGCGAAGATCACGACGAGCACCGTCGCGACCAGCGTGGCCGTGTGGAACAGGATCATGGTGCCGGTCTTGCCGGCCATCCCGGCGACGACGGCGTCCGCGTCGCCCGCCGTCTGCTCCCAGTCGACCGACAGGCCGAGCGACGCCTGGATCGAGACGATGCCGGCGAGCCCCGCGCCGATCCCGGCGACGGCCCAGCCCCGCGGCTGCGGGCGCACCCGGGACGTGGCCGCCTCGGACGCCGTCGAGCCCGTGGTGCCGGTGCCGCCCCCTGCGGCGGCGCCGACGCCCCGGGTGCCCGCCCGGCCGGTGGTCGTGTCGTGCGTGGTCATGCGTGCTCCTCGGTCCGGGGAGGCCCGCTGCCTCCGCTGCCGACGACGCTCCCGCCCCCGCCGTCCCGGGCGACAGGGCCCCGCGCCCGACTCCCCGGGCGATTCCCCCCGCCACCCCGCCCCGCCCACCGCCCCGCCCCCGACCACCCGCCCGCCCTCCCGCCCGGCCCCCGCCGAGAGGGCAGAAGATGCGGCCTCGATCGACCGGGAGCAGCACCTGCTGCCCACTCGGCGGTCGTGGGTCGGGCGGGGCGGGGTCGGCGGGAGGGAGGCAGGGGAGGCAGGGAGGCAGGGAGGCGGGGAGGCAGGCCGCCCGGGCCACGGGCCGCGCGGCATGATGGGCGCCGGAGCGGGAGGGGTGCCGCGTGGCGGCAGCGGGGCGGGTGCGGCTGCGGTGCGTCGCGAACCGGGGCGCGTTCCTGCCCGAGGACCGCCGGCCCCGCGGCACGGGGACCCAGTCCGCGTACGCCGTGACGCCGGGCCGCCCGTACGAGGCCGTCGGGGTGCTGGTCCTCGCCGACCACCTGAGCGTGCTCGTGCGGGACGACTGGGGGAGCGCGGCGTTCGTCCCGGCGGAGCTGTTCGACGGCGTGACCGCGGAGGTCCCCGCCGGGTGGCGGTTCGCCCTGGTCGCGGGGGCGCGCGGCGGGGCGCGGAGCCTGTGGGGCGAGCCGTGCGTCGCGGTGTGGGGCTACCCGGCCCTGGTGGACGACCCCGCCCACGTGGGCGCGCTGCTCGCGGGCGACCCGGCGGCGCTCGCGGCGTTCGAGGGAGCGCTGGCGGGACCCGTCGCCGACGGGGCCGTCCGGCGGCGGCCCGCGACGCCCGCCGGGTAAGCCGGTGCGCACGCCCGCCGGGCGTCGATACACTCGGGTACCACAGGCACCGATCCGGCCATCACCGGGGAGCCTCCGGAAGAACAGGGCGCCGCTCGCGACGCCCCCAGTAGAACCGGACGGGTAGGCCCGTCACAGCCGTCGCGAGTGGTCGCGCGCCACCGGGTCAGCACCCGGGGGCGAGCGGCAAGCGGGGTGGTACCGCGGTGGGTACCGGGTCGATCTCGACCCGGCGCACGTCGTCCCCGTGGGTCCGCCACGCACCGCGCCCGCCGGGCGCCGACCACAGGAGCGCCAGCCGCCATGGCCTATCCGCTGCACCGCACGCCCACCGGCAAGCACGCCGCGCCCCCGGCCCCGGGATCGTCCTTCGGCCTGCCCGCGTCCCCGGACCTGCCCGCCCTGGAGAAGGACGTCCTGGCGTACTGGGACGCGGACGGCACCTTCCAGGCGTCGATCGACGCGCGGGACGCCGGCGAGGACGGCGCGAACGAGTTCGTGTTCTACGACGGTCCGCCGTTCGCCAACGGCCTGCCGCACTACGGGCACCTGCTGACCGGGTACGCGAAGGACATCGTCGGCCGCTACCAGACGCAGCGCGGCCGCCGCGTCGAGCGCCGGTTCGGCTGGGACACGCACGGCCTGCCGGCGGAGCTCGAGGCGGAGCGGATCCTCGGCATCACCGACAAGTCGCAGATCGAGCAGATGGGCATCAAGGCGTTCAACGACGCCTGCCGGACCTCGGTGCTGCGCTACACCGACGAGTGGCGCGTGTACGTCACCCGCCAGGCCCGGTGGGTCGACTTCGACCACGACTACAAGACGCTCGACCCGACGTTCATGGAGTCGGTCATCTGGGCGTTCAAGCGGCTGTACGACAAGGGCTGGGCGTACGAGGGCTACCGCGTGCTGCCCTACTGCTGGAACGACCAGACCCCGCTGTCGAACCACGAGCTGCGCATGGACGACGACGTCTACAAGGACGTCCAGGACCAGACCGTCACGGTGACGTTCCCGCTGACCGGCGAGCGCACGGCCGAGCTCGGCCTCGACGGCGTCGCCGCCCTCGCCTGGACGACGACGCCGTGGACCCTGCCGACCAACTCGGCGCTCGCGGTCGGCCCCGACGTCACCTACGCGGTGGTCCCTGCCGGCCCGAACGGCACCTCGGCGACGGGCGCGCAGTTCCTGCTCGCCCGCGACCTCGTCAAGGGCTACGCGAAGGACCTGGGCTACGACTCCGCGGAGGACGCGCTGGCGGCCGTGACCCGCGAGGTGCGCGGCGCGGACCTGGCGGGCGTGCGGTACGAGCGGCTGTTCGACTACCTGGCCGACCAGCCGGGCATGGCCGAGCACGGCTTCCAGATCCTGCTCGCCGACTACGTCACCACCGAGGACGGCACGGGCGTCGTCCACCAGGCGCCCGCCTACGGCGAGGTCGACCAGGAGACCTGCGAGGCCGTCGGCATCCCGACGGTGCTCAGCGTGGACGAGGGCGGGAGGTTCACGAGCCTGGTGCCGGACTTCCAGGGCCTGCAGGTGTTCGAGGCGAACAAGCCGATCACGCAGCGGCTGCGCGCGGACGGCCGGCTGCTGCGCCAGGCGTCGTACGTGCACTCCTACCCGCACTGCTGGCGCTGCCGGAAGCCGCTGATCTACAAGGCCGTCTCGTCGTGGTTCGTCAAGGTCACCGCCTTCCGGGACCGGATGGTGGAGCTCAACCAGGACATCTCCTGGGTGCCCGAGCACATCAAGGACGGGCAGTTCGGCAACTGGCTGGCGAACGCCCGCGACTGGTCGGTGTCGCGGAACCGGTACTGGGGCACGCCGATCCCGGTGTGGGTGAGCGACGACCCGGCGTACCCGCGCATCGACGTGTACGGCTCGTTCGCCGAGCTGGAGGCGGACTTCGGCCGGCTGCCGCTGAACGACGCCGGCGAGCCGGACCTGCACCGGCCGTTCATCGACGAGCTGACCCGCCCGAACCCGGACGACCCGACGGGGGCGAGCACGATGCGCCGCATCCCGGACGTGCTGGACGTGTGGTTCGACTCCGGGTCGATGCCGTACGCCCAGGTGCACTACCCGTTCGAGAACGCCGACTGGTTCGAGCACCACTACCCGGGCGACTTCATCACCGAGTACATCGGCCAGACCCGCGGCTGGTTCTACCTGCTGCACGTGCTGGCCACGGCGCTGTTCGACCGCCCGGCCTTCCGGACGAGCGTCTCGCACGGCATCGTGCTGGGCTCCGACGGCCGCAAGATGAGCAAGTCGCTGCGCAACTACCCGGACGTCAACGAGGTGTTCGACCGGGACGGCTCCGACGCGATGCGCTGGTTCCTCATGGCGTCGCCGATCCTGCGCGGCGGCAACCTGGTGGTCACCGAGGAGGGCATCCGCTCCGAGGTCCGCCAGGTGCTGCTGCCGCTGTGGAGCACCTGGTACTTCTTCGCGCTGTACGCCAACGCGGCGAACGGCGGCGAGGGGCTGACCGCGCGCCGGGTGACGCCGCAGACCCCGCTGAGCACGATGGACCGGTACGTCCTGGCCCGGACCCGGAACCTCGTCGAGCAGGTCACCGCCCAGCTCGACGCGTACGACGTCCCGGGCGCCTGCGAGACCGTCCGCGTGCACCTGGACCTGCTGACCAACTGGTACGTCCGCACGCAGCGGGACCGGTTCTGGGCGGAGGACCAGGCGGCGTTCGACACGCTGTGGACCGCGCTGGAGACCCTGACCCGCGTGATGGCGCCGCTCGCGCCGCTGCTGTCCGAGGAGGTCTGGCGCGGCCTGACCGGCGAGCGGTCGGTGCACCTGTCCGACTGGCCGGACCTCGCGGCCGCCGACAGCGCCGACAGCCTCGCGCTGCCCGCCGACGACGACCTGGTCGCGGCGGTCGACGGCGTCCGCGAGGCGGTGTCCGCCGCGCTGGCGCTGCGCAAGGCGAACGGCCTGCGCGTCCGCCAGCCGCTGCGCGAGCTCCGCGTGGCGACGGCGACCCCGGAGGCGCTGGCGCCGTTCACGGACCTGCTGGCCGCGGAGCTCAACGTCAAGCACGTGGCGCTGTCCACGGTCGAGGAGGCCGCCGCGGGCGGCGTCGCGGTGCGCCGCACCCTCGCGGTGAACGCCCGCGCCGCCGGCCCGCGCCTGGGCCGGGGCGTCCAGGCCGTGATCCGCGCCGCGAAGGCGGGGGCCTGGGGCGTCGGCACCGACGGCGCCCTGGTGGTCCGCACCGACGAGGGCGACGTGCCGATGCTCGAGACGGAGTACGAGCTGAGCACCACGGTCGACGTGGCGTCCGGCGACGGCGAGGGCCCGGCGCTCGCCGCGGGCGTCCTGCCGTCGGGCGGGTTCGTCGTGCTCGACCTGGCCCTGGACGACGCGCTCCGCGCCGAGGGCTACGCCCGCGACGTGGTCCGCGCGGTGCAGGACGCACGCAAGGCGGCCGACCTGGCCGTCAGCGACCGGATCCGGCTGACCCTCGGGGTGCCGGCCGAGCACGAGGAGGCGGTCCGCACGCACCGGGACTTCATCGCCACGGAGACGCTCGCCGCCGAGGTGGTCGTCGAGGCGGCCGCCGAGCTGGCCGTCGCGGTCGAGCGGGTGCAGGCGTGAGCCCGCAGAAGGGTCGCGGCGGGGCCGACCACCTGAAGGACGAGGCCGCCCAGGCCGCCCGCCGCGCGGCCGACGAGGTCTACGCGGGCATCCTCGAGCGGGCGCCGGAGCACGACATCGACCCGACGCTGGACCGCGTCCGGGCGGTGTGCGAGCTGCTCGGCGACCCGCAGAAGGCGTACCGCGTCGTCCACGTCACCGGCACCAACGGCAAGACGTCGACCGCCCGGATGATCGAGCGGCTGGTGCGCGAGCACGGCCTGCGCACGGGCCGGTTCACCAGCCCGCACCTCACGCGGGTCACCGAGCGCATCGCGATCGACGGGGAGCCGATCTCCGACGAGCGGTTCGTCGAGGTCTGGCAGGACGTCGCCCCGTACGTGCACATGGTCGACGTCCAGGAGCAGGCCGCCGACCGGCCGCGCCTCAGCTTCTTCGAGGTGTTCACGGTCATGGCGTTCGCGGCGTTCGCGGACGCCCCGGTGGACGTCGCGGTGATCGAGGTCGGCATGGGCGGGCGCTGGGACGCCACCAACGTGGCCGACGGCGACGTCGCGGTGATCACCCCGGTCGCGTACGACCACGAGCGCTGGCTCGGGCACACCCTGGTGGAGATCGCCGGGGAGAAGTCCGGGATCATCAAGGACGGCGCGACGCTGATCCTGTCCCAGCAGCAGGAGGACGCCGAGGGCGTGATCCTGCACGCCGCCGCCGAGCGCGGGGCCCGCGTGGTCCGCGAGGGCGTCGACATCGACGTGGTGGAGCGGCAGGTCGCCGTCGGCGGCCAGCTGCTGACGCTGCGCGGCACCGGCGGGACGTACACGGAGATCTTCCTGCCGCTGCACGGGGAGCACCAGGCGCACAACGCCCTGGCGGCGCTCGCGGCGACGGAGGCGCTCATGGCCGGAGGCGGGGCGCTCGAGGGCGGCATCGTCGAGGTGGCGTTCGCCGACGCGGAGTCGCCCGGCCGCCTGGAGCTGGTCCGGTCCAGCCCGACGGTGCTGGTGGACGCCGCGCACAACCCCGCGGGCGCGGAGGCGCTGGTCGCCGCGGTCGAGGAGGCGTTCCACTTCCAGCGGGTGGTGGGCGTCGTCGGCGTGATGGCGGACAAGGACCCCGAGAACATCCTCGCGGTGCTGGAGCCGGCGCTGGACGAGATCGTCGTCACCCGGGCCTCGAGCCCGCGGGCGATGGACGTCGAGGACCTCGCGGAGATCGCGGTCGACGTGTTCGGCGAGGACCGGGTGCACGTGCGGGAGCGGCTGGACGACGCCGTGACCCTCGCGGCCGACCTGGCCGAGGCGGAGGTGGAGCGGGGCGCGGCCGTGCTCGTCACCGGCTCGGTCGTCCTGGTGGCCGAGGCGCGGGTCTACCTGGGCCGCGGCTGACGGCCGGTCCCGGCGAGGCGCCGGCGGCGGGCCGCGGCCCCGCCGCCGCACGTTCGCCCCTTGACGCGCGCGACCTGCGCGGCGAGTGTGAGGACTGCAGCGGCGACGGTGCCGCGGCCGGCCGCCGTGAGAGGAATCCCGACGTGAAGAAGCTCATCAACGACCCGCAGACCGTCGTCGCCGAGTCCGTCGAGGGGTTCGGTCTCGCGCACGCCGACGTGGTCGAGGTGCACACGGACCCGCTGTTCGTCGCCCGCGCCGGCGGCGCCGTGAGCGGCAAGGTCGGGCTGGTCTCCGGCGGCGGCAGCGGGCACGAGCCGCTGCACGCCGGGTTCGTCGGCGACGGGATGCTCGACGCCGCGGTGCCGGGCGCCATGTTCACGTCGCCCACCCCGGACCAGATCGCCCCCGCGTTCGCCGCGGCGGACGGCGGCGCCGGCGTGCTCGCGATCGTGAAGAACTACACCGGTGACGTGCTGAACTTCGAGACCGCGGCCGAGCTCGCGGACGCCGACGACCTCACCGTCCGCACGGTGGTCGTCAACGATGACGTGGCCGTGGAGGACTCGCTGTACACCGCGGGCCGGCGCGGCGTGGCCGGCACGGTGGCCGTCGAGAAGATCGCGGGGGCCGCCGCGGCGCGCGGGGACGACCTCGACGCGGTGGTGGCGGTGGCCGAGAAGGTGGTCGCCAACGTGCGGTCGATGGGCGTCGCGCTGACCGCCTGCACCGTCCCGCACGCCGGCAAGCCGTCCTTCGACCTGCCGGAGGACGAGATCGAGATCGGCATCGGCATCCACGGCGAGCCCGGCCGGCGGCGGATCCCGCTGGCCGGCGCGGACGAGATCACCGAGATGCTGCTGACGCCGGTGGCGGACGACCTCGGGCTCGCGTCGGGGGAGCAGGTGCTGCTGCTCGTCAACGGCATGGGCGGCACGCCGCTGAGCGAGCTCTACGTCGTCTATCGTCAGGCACGCAGGCTGCTCGAGGGCCGCGGGGTCCAGGTGACCCGGTCGCTCGTGGGCAACTATGTGACATCACTGGAGATGCAGGGCGCCTCGGTCACTGTGCTCCGGCTGGACGACGAGCTCACCGCGCTCTGGGACGCGCCGGTGCGCACGGCCGCGCTGCACTGGTAGCCGGCCCGCCGCCCTCCGGTGACGTGGCCGTCGGCTCGACGGCGGAGGTGGGAACGCAGGATGACGGAGACCCTGGGTGCGGCGTGGGCGGAGGCCTGGGTGCGCCGGACCGCGCAGGTCGTGGCGGAGCACCGCGAGGAGCTGATCGAGCTCGACCGGCAGATCGGCGACGGCGACCACGGCGAGAACCTCCACCGGGGGTTCACGGCGGTGGTGGCCAAGCTCGACGCGCAGGAGGCCCCGCCCGGTGACGTCGGCTCCGTCCTCAAGCTGGTCGCGACCACGCTGATGTCCACCGTGGGCGGCGCCGCCGGCCCGCTGTACGGGACGGCGTACCTGCGCGCCGCCAAGGTCACCGGCCTGCCGGAGCTCGACAGCGGGGCGGTGGTCGCGATGCTCGAGGCCGGGCTGGAGGGCATCGTCGTCCGCGGCAAGGCCACGACCGGCGAGAAGACGATGGTCGACGCGTGGTCGCCCGCGGTCGAGGCCGCGGTGGCGGCGGCCGACGCGGGCGCGTCGCCGGCGGCGGTGCTGGCCGCGGCGGCGGAGGCGGCGCGCGCGGGGGCCGAGGCCACGATCCCGCTGACCGCCACCAAGGGCCGCGCGTCCTACCTCGGCGAGCGGTCGGTGGGCCACCAGGACCCGGGGGCCACGTCGACCGCGCTCGTCCTCGAGGCGGCGGCGGGCACGGCGGCGGCGGAGGCGGCGGCGTGACGGCGCCGGTCGCGCTCGTGCTGGTGTCGCACTCGGCGACGCTGGCCGAGGGCGCCCGCGAGCTCGCCGCGCAGATGGCGCCGGAGGTGCTGATCCTCGCCGCCGGCGGCGACGGCGCGGGCGGCCTGGGCACGAGCTTCGACCTGGTCGAGCAGGCGCTGACCGAGGCCACCGCGGACGGCCGGTCCGCGGTCGTGCTGACGGACCTGGGGTCGGCGGTCCTCACCACCGAGTCGGTGCTCGACCTGCTCGACGAGGAGGTCGCCGCGCGGGTGCACCTCGCGGACGCGCCGTTCGTCGAGGCGGCGGTCGTCGCGGGGGTGACCGCCGCCGGCGGCGCGCCCGTCGGCGAGGTGCTCGGGGCGGCCGTCGCCGCGGGCGCGGGTTTCCCGCACGCGCTCGGCGCGGGTGAGGTGGAGCCGGCAGGGGAGGGCGTGCCGCACCAGGGCGACCGCACGGGGGTCATCACCGCGCACGTCCTGGTGCGCAACCCGCTCGGGCTGCACGCCCGGCCGGCGGCGGTGCTCGCCCGCATGATGGCCGGGTTCGACGCGGCGGTGCAGGTGGACGGCGTGAACGGCGCCAGCGTGCTCGAGCTCATGCAGCTCGGCGCGACGCAGGGCCGCACGCTGGAGGTCTCCGCCTCCGGGCCGCAGGCGCGCGTGGCGGTCGACGCGTTCGTCGGCGCCGTCGAGGAGGGCTTCGGCGAGGTGTGAGCCGCGCCGTGTGACGGCCGCCGCACCGACGGGTGCCTGACACAACCCTGCAGACCGTGCAAGAATGCATGCCGTGCAGGATTCCGTCGCGGTGGAGCAGGTCGAGGCCGAGGGGCTGCGCGCCCGCAAGAAGCGCGCCCGCCTCGAGGCCCTCGTCGACGCCACCCACCGGCTCGCCGGTGAGCACGGCCTGGACCGCGTGACGGTCGAGGCGATCTGCGCGGAGGTGGGCGTCTCCGTCCGCACGTTCTTCAACTACTTCGAGTCGAAGGACGACGCCGTGCTGGGCATGGCGCACTGGTCCATCGACCCCGCGGCGGCTGAGACGTTCGCGTCCGGGGGCCCCAGCGGCCACCTGCTCACGGACCTCCAGGTGCTCGTGGCCGACGTGCTCGACCACCCGCCGCTCGGCAAGGAGCGCATGGAGCGGGCCTTCGAGGTGGTCAAGGGCCACCCCGAGCTGCTCGTGCGCGCCTACACGCACCTGCAGGGCCTGCACGACGACATCGCGGCCCTGGTCCGGCGCCGGCTCGGCGAGGACACCGACGAGTCGGTGGTCATGCTGGTCGGCTCCCTGCTCATGGTGCTCTCGCACGCGACGTTCATCCGGTGGGACTCCGCCGGCGGTGCGGGCGACGTGCACGAGCACCTGCCGTCGGTCGTGCGTGACCTGACCGAGATCGTGTCCCCGCCCCGCTGAGCCCCGTTTCCCCGCGCACCACCGCCGACCCGCACCCCCGCACTCCGCCGACGACGGCGCACGCCCCCGGCCGGAGCCGCCGCGGGCGTGCGCCGCGCCGGCCCGAACCCAGAACGGACGAGGTACCCCATGGCGACCACCGCCCCCGCCCCCGACAAGCCGCTGGTGGTGCTGAACCAGCGCACCGTCTGGCTGATCTTCGGCGCCCTGCTCGCGAGCATGCTGCTGTCCTCGCTCGACCAGTCCATCGTCGGCACCGCGATGCCGACCATCGTCGGGGAGCTCGACGGCGTCGAGCACCAGGGCTGGGTCGTGACGATCTACATCCTGGCCATCGCGATCGTCATGCCCCTGTACGGCAAGTTCGGCGACCTGTGGGGCCGCCGCTGGCCGTTCCTCGTCGCGATCGGCCTGTTCACGCTCGCGTCGGCCGGCGCCGGCTTCTCGCAGAGCTTCGTGGAGCTCGTGGTCTGGCGCGGCGTCCAGGGCCTCGGCGGCGGCGGCCTGATCATCCTGTCGCAGGCGATCATCGCCGACATCGTCCCCGCCAAGGACCGCGGCAAGTACATGGGCCCGATGGGTGCGCTGTTCGGCGTGTCCGCCGTGGCCGGCCCGCTGCTCGGCGGCCTGTTCACCGACCACGCCGACTGGCGCTGGTGCTTCTGGATCAACATCCCGTTCGGCATCGCGGCGCTCGTCACCGCTTGGTTCACCCTGAAGCTCCCGACGCACCGGTCCGGCCGCAAGCTCGACGTCGCCGGCATCGTGCTGCTCACGCTCGCGACCTCCGGCCTGGTGCTCGTCACCTCGTGGACCTCGGTCTCGGGTGAGGGCCGGTACGACTGGTCCGACGGCCGCCTGGTCGGCCTGCTGGTCGGCACCGTCGTCGCCGCCGTGGCGTTCGTGCTGGTCGAGCTGCGCGCGCAGGAGCCGATCCTGCCGCTGCGCCTGTTCAAGAACCCGACCTTCACCCTCGCCACCGGCGTGGGCCTGGTCATCGGGATGGGGATGTTCGCCTCGCTCGCGTTCCTGCCGACGTTCCTGCAGATGTCCACGGGCTCCGGCGTCACCGAGTCGGGTCTGCTCATGCTCCCGATGACCGTCGGCGTCATGCTCACCGCGATCGGCTCCGGCATCGCGATCACCAAGACCGGCCGGTACAAGGCGTTCCCGATCACCGGCATGGCGATCGCGACTCTCGGCCTGGCGTGGCTGACCACCATCACCGGCGACATGTCGATGGTGCTGTTCGGCGTGATGATCTTCGTGCTGGGCGCCGGCCTGGGCCTGGTGATGCAGACGATCGTGCTGGCCGTGCAGAACTCGGTCGACCCGCACGAGCTCGGCACCGCCACCAGCGCCAACAACTTCTTCCGGGAGATCGGCGCGGCGGTCGGCACGGCGCTGTTCAGCACGATCTTCACGACGCGCCTGTCCGAGCGGCTCGGCGACGTGTTCGCCGGTGCGCCCGCCGGCGGCGTCGACGCGTCGGCCGGCGCGGAGTCGCTGACCCCGGCGATCGTGCAGCAGCTGCCCGAGCAGCTGCACGACGGTGTGGTGAACGCCTACACCGAGGCCCTCGCGCCCGCGTTCTGGTACCTGGTGCCGCTGCTCGCGGTCGGCTTCGTGCTCACGCTGTTCCTCCGCGAGGTGAAGCTCTCCGACGTCGCCGGCATGGTGGCGCGCGGCGAGGCGACGGCGGGCGAGCCCGCGGCCGCCGACCCCGCCGACCGCGCTGCCGACCCCGCCGACCGCGCTGCCGACGGGGTTGCCGACCGCGCCGCCGACCGTGCCTCCGCCGAGCCCAGGTAACCTGCGCGCGTGAGCATGCACGCGTCCCGTCCGCCGCGCCCGAAGCGCCCCGCCAAGCCGCAGTTCACCTCGATGATCCTGGTCCTCGAGGGCGTGCTGGTGCTGTTCGCGGCGCTGACGGCGCACGGGCTCGCGGCCGCCGACCCCGAGGGGAGGGCGGCCGCGGGCCCGCGGCTGTGGATCGTCGCCGGGGTGATGTTCCTGGTGCTGGTGGTCCTGTCCCGCCTGGTCACGGCCCCGGGCGGCTACGTCGCGGGCTCCGTCGCGCAGCTGCTCGTCATCGCGTGCGGGGTGGTGATCCCGTTGATGTACGTGCTCGGCCTGCTGTTCGCGGTGCTGTGGTTCGTCTCGCTGCGGCTGGGCGCGCGGATCGACCGGGAGCGGGCGGCGTTCGACGCGGCGCACCCCGACCAGACCCCGCAGGGCGGCCTGCCGCCGGCACCGGAGCCGCCCGCGGCCCCCGGCGCGGCCCGTTAGGGTTCGTCGGTATGAGCGACATCCAGCGCACCCTCGTCCTGGTCAAGCCCGACGGCGTCAGCCGCGGACTGTCGGGAGAGGTCCTCCGCCGCATCGAGGCCAAGGGCTACACCCTGGTGGCCGTCGAGCTCCGCACCGCCGACGACGCCCTGCTGCAGCAGCACTACGCCGAGCACGAGGGCAAGCCGTTCTTCCAGCCCCTGGTCGACTTCATGAAGTCCGGCCCGGTGCTCGCCGTGGTCGCCGAGGGGCACCGCGTCATCGAGGGCTTCCGCTCCCTGGCCGGCGCCACGGAGCCGACCACCGCCGCCCCGGGCACCATCCGCGGCGACCTGGGCCGCGACTGGGGCCTCAAGGTCACCCAGAACCTGGTGCACGGCTCCGACTCCCCGGAGTCCGCCGAGCGCGAGATCGCCCTCTGGTTCCCGTCGCTGCCGGCCTGACCCTCCACCTCCCGGGGCACGGGCCGCGGCGCCACTAGGCTGCGGCCCGTGCACCTGAAGACGCTCACCCTGCGCGGGTTCAAGTCGTTCGCCTCGGCGACGACGCTGAACCTGGAGCCCGGGGTGACGTGCGTCGTGGGGCCGAACGGCTCCGGCAAGTCGAACGTCGTCGACGCGCTCGCCTGGGTGATGGGCGAGCAGGGCGCCAAGTCCCTGCGCGGCGGCAAGATGGAGGACGTCATCTTCGCCGGCACGTCCGGGCGCCCGCCGCTCGGGCGCGCCGAGGTGTCGCTGACCATCGACAACACCGACGGCGCCCTCCCCATCGAGTACACCGAGGTCACGATCTCGCGGACGCTGTTCCGCAACGGCGGCTCCGAGTACGCGATCAACGGCCGGCCCTGCCGGCTGCTCGACATCCAGGACTTGCTGTCGGACTCCGGCCTGGGCCGCGAGATGCACGTGATCGTGGGGCAGGGGCAGCTCGACGCGGTGCTGCGCGCGACCCCCGAGGAGCGCCGC
The DNA here is from genome assembly GCF_949769265.1 of Cellulomonas endometrii. Lineage (NCBI taxonomy): Bacteria > Bacillati > Actinomycetota > Actinomycetes > Micrococcales > Cellulomonadaceae > Cellulomonas > Cellulomonas endometrii. The sequence continues at coordinate 207,394 of NZ_CATKPC010000005.1, forward strand.
GGGTTCATCGAGGAGGCCGCGGGCGTCCTCAAGCACCGCAAGCGCAAGGAGAAGGCGCTCCGCAAGCTCGACGCGATGCAGGCCAACCTGACCCGGCTGACCGACCTGACCGGCGAGCTCCGCCGCCAGCTCGGCCCGCTCGGCCGGCAGGCGGAGGTCGCGCGCCGGGCGCAGACCGTGCAGGCGGACCTGCGCGACGCCCGCGCGCGCCTGCTCGCCGACGACCTCGCGCAGCTCACGGCGACGCTGGAGCAGGAGATCGCCGACGACTCGGCCCTGCGCGCGCGCCGGGCGGAGGCCGAGGCGGCGCTGGACTCCGCGCGCGCCCGGCTCGCCGCCCTGGAGCGGGAGGCCGCCGAGGCGGCGCCGGCCCTGGGGGACGCGTCCGACGTCTGGTACCGGCTGTCGGCGCTGCGGGAGCGGCTGCGCGGCACGGCGTCGCTCGCCGCGGACCGGGCCCGGCTGCTCGGGTCGGCCGCCCCGGAGCGCACCGGGGGCCAGGACCCCGCGGACCTGGAGCGGCAGGCGGAGCGGGTGCGGGCCGCGGAGGCCGAGCTCGCCGCGGAGGTCGACGTCGCGCGCGCGGGGCTGGAGGCGGCCCAGGCGGCGCGCCAGCAGGCGGAGGACGCCTCGGCCGCGGCGGAGAAGGCCCTGGCGACCGTGCTCCGCGGCGCCGCGGACCGGCGCGAGGGGCTGGCGCGCCTGGCCGGCCAGGTCGCGGCGCGGCGCAGCCGGCTGGAGGCCACCGAGGCCGAGATCGGGCGGCTCCGCGACACGCTGACCGAGGCCGAGCGGCGCGGGCACGAGGCGACCGTCGCCTTCACCGCGCTCGAGACCCAGGTCGCCGGCGTCGAGGAGGGCGAGGAGGGCCTCGACGCGGCGCACGAGGCCGCGACGGAGGCGGTCGAGACGGCCACCTCGCGGGTCGAGGAGCTCGCCGCCCAGCTCACCGAGGCCGAGCGGGAGCGCGCGGCCCTGGAGTCCCGCATCGAGACGCTCGAGCTGAGCCTGACCCGCAAGGACGGCGCCGGGGCGCTGCTCGCCTCGGACGGGCTCGCGGGCGTGGTGGGGTCCCTGGCGGCGCTGATCGGGGTCGCGCCGGGCGACGAGGACGCGATCGTCGCGGCGCTCGGCGCGTCGGCGGACGCGGTCGCGGTCGAGTCCGTCGAGGCCGCGGTCGACGCCATCCGTTACCTGCGGGAGCAGGACGCGGGGCGCGCGGGCCTGGTCGTCGCGGCGGGGGGCGACGCCGGCGACGCGGGGCAGCCGGGTGCGGCCCCCGAGGGCGCGGCGTGGGCGCTCGACCTCGTCCAGGCGCCGCCCGCCGTGCTGCCCGCGGTGCGCCGGCTGCTGCGGGACGTCGTGGTGGTGGACGACCTCGCCGGCGCCCGGGTCGTCGTGCGGGCCCGGCCCGAGCTGGTGGTCGCGACCCGGGGCGGCGACGTGCTGGCTGCACACCGGGCGTCCGGCGGGTCCGCGACCGCGCCGAGCGCGCTGCACCTGCAGAGCGCCCTGGACGAGGCGCGGCAGGGCGCCGGGTCCGCGGCGGCGCGCGCGGAGCAGGCGCGGTTCGCGCTCGTGGGGGCCCGGGAGGCGGAGGCTGCGGCCCGCGCCGCGTACCAGGACACCCTGGAGCGGCTCAACGAGTCCGACGCCGCGCTCGCGGCCGTCGCGGAGCAGCTGGGCCACCTCGGGGCGACCGCCCGGGCCGCGCGCGCCGAGGCCGACCGGGTGCGCACGTCCCTGGCGACCGCCGAGCAGGCCCTCGCGGAGGGCGGCGCGGAGCTCGCCGGGCTGACCGAGCGGCTGGCGGCGGCCGAGGCCGAGCCGGCCGACAACGACGCCGCCATCGAGGAGCGCACCGCCGCACGCGACGCCCTCGCGCAGGCCGCCTCGGCGGCGCGCGCCCGCGAGACGGAGGCGCGCCTGTCGCTGCGCACGGCGGAGGAGCGGGCCCGGGCGCTCGCGGGCCGCGCGGAGTCGCTGGACCGCGCCGCCCGCACCGAGCGGGCCGCGCGCGAGAGGGCCGCCGAGCGGGAGCGCGCCCGCGCCCGGCACGCGGCCGTCGCCACGGCGGTCGCCCTGGGCGCGACGCAGGCGCTCGGCGCCGTCGAGCGGGCCCTCGCGCAGGCCGCCGACGCCCGGGAGGCCGCGGAGGCCGCGCGGGCGGAGCGGGAGACGGCCCTCGCCGCCGTGCGGACCCAGGTCGACGAGCACCAGCGGGAGGTCGCCCGGCTCACGGACGCGGCGCACCGCGACGAGGTGGTCCGCGCCGAGCAGCGGCTCCGCGTCGAGCAGCTGCAGGCCCGGGCGGTCGAGGACCTCGGCATCGACCCGGCCGTCCTGGTCGAGGAGTACGGCCCGCACCGGACCGTGCCGGTCCTGACGCCGCCGTCGCGCGGCGGCGGTGGGGACGACGGTGCCGACGACCCCGACGCCCCGCCGGCCGAGGTGCCCTACGTCCGCGCCGAGCAGGAGAAGCGGCTGAAGGCGGCCGAGCGCGCGCTGTCCCAGCTGGGGCGGGTCAACCCGCTCGCGCTCGAGGAGTTCGCGGCGCTGGAGGAGCGGCACCGGTTCCTCGTCGAGCAGCTGGCGGACCTGAAGAAGTCGCGCGCCGACCTGCTCGAGATCGTCCGGGAGATCGACGAGCGGGTCGAGCAGGTGTTCGCCGACGCGTACCGCGACACCGCCGCCCAGTTCGACCTCGTCTTCCCGCGGCTGTTCCCGGGCGGCGAGGGCCGGCTCGTGCTGACCGACCCCGACGACATGCTGACCACGGGCATCGAGGTCGAGGCGCGGCCCGCCGGCAAGAAGGTCAAGCGCCTGTCGCTGCTGTCCGGCGGCGAGCGCTCGCTCACGGCGGTGGCGCTGCTGGTGTCGATCTTCAAGGCCCGGCCGAGCCCGTTCTACGTGATGGACGAGGTCGAGGCCGCGCTCGACGACGCCAACCTCGGCCGGCTGCTGGAGATCTTCCGCGAGCTGCAGGAGGACTCCCAGCTCATCGTCGTCACGCACCAGAAGCGGACGATGGAGATCGCCGACGCGCTGTACGGCGTGACGATGCGTGGCGACGGCGTGACCACCGTGATCAGCCAGCGGCTCCGCGACGAGGTGCCCGCCTAGCCCCACCGGCCGCCCGGTGTGAAGATCCGGTGGCTGTTTGCGTGGGTGCCGCGCGGGGTCCGCCCGGGGGTGCCCACGGGCCGGAGAATGCTCCCCATGGGCGGGTACTTGTGGGGCATCGGGCTGGCGCTGCTGGCCGCGGTGGGCGTGATCGTGATGGCGAACGCCGTCGGCGACGGCGGCTCCGACCTGCGCGGGTTCTGGCGTGACCTGAGGAACGGCCTGCGGCGGCGCCGGGACGGGGACGCCGTCGCGGACGACGAGGTCACCGAGCCGGTGGACGTGCCCTTCGAGCAGCTGTTCGCCGAGGCGTCCCAGCCCGACGACGGCTACCTGCAGCTCGACGAGCTCGCCGAGATGCTGGAGCGCACGGGGGAGCGGGCCGGGCGCCTGCTGCCCGGGCAGGCTCGCGAGCACCGTCCGCCGGCGCTCCCGCGGCCCCGGCCGGCGTCCCGGCACCCGCGGGTGCCCGGCGCGGCCCGCACCGCCGCCCGCCGCAGCGGCCACGTGCCCGCGACGACGGCTGCGGGCGCGCCGCCCGCCTCGCCCGCGTCGCCTTCTCAGCCCCAGCCGCCGCAGCCCCGCGACGGCTGACAGACTGTCCCGGTGGACTCCAACAACCTGCTCGACCTGATCCTCGTCGCGGTGCCGGCCCTGGCCATCCTGGGCGGCGGTGCGGCGGTCATCGCCCGGCGCCGCTCGGCGCACCGCTCCGAGGACGAGGCCGGCCCCGCCGCCGGCACGACGACGCTCGAGCGGCCGGCGGACGCGGCCCCGGGCGTCGAGGCCCCGGGCGTCGAGGCGCCCGCGCCGGAGGACGCCGCCGCCCCGCCGGCGCTGGAGGTCCCCGCCCCGGTCGCCGGCCGGCTCTCCCGCCTGCGCGACCGGCTCGCGCGCTCCGGGTCCCCGCTGGGTGCCCGGATGCTCGCCGTGCTGTCCCGCGACCACCTCACCGAGGACGACTGGGACGAGCTGGAGGAGACGCTGCTGCTCGCGGACGTCGGCGCCGGCCCGTCGGCGGACCTCGTCGAGCAGATCCGCACGCAGTCCCGCGTGCAGGGCCTCAAGGACCCCGTCCAGGTCCGGGCGCTCCTGCGCGAGCAGCTCCTGGCGCTGGTGGACCCGTCCCTCGACCGCTCGCTCGCGACCACGCCCGTCACCGGCGAGGACGGCGTGACGGTCCCGTCGGTCGTGCTCGTGGTCGGCGTGAACGGCACCGGCAAGACCACGACGGTCGGCAAGCTGGCCCGCGTGCTGGTCGCGGAGGACAAGACGGTCCTGCTCGGCGCGGCGGACACGTTCCGCGCCGCGGCGGCGGACCAGCTGCAGACCTGGGGCTCGCGCGTCGGCGTGCGCACCGTGCGGTCGGACCGCGACGGCGCCGACCCCGCCTCGGTCGCGTTCGAGGCCGTCCGGGAGGGCGTGGCCGAGGGCGTCGACGTCGTCCTGGTCGACACCGCCGGGCGCCTGCAGAACAAGGCCGGCCTGATGGACGAGCTCGGCAAGATCACGCGCGTCATCACCCGGACCGCCCCGCTGTCCGAGGTCCTGCTCGTCCTGGACGCCACGACCGGCCAGAACGGCATGAACCAGGCGCGGGTGTTCGCGGAGGTCGCCGGCGTCACCGGCATCGTGCTCACGAAGCTCGACGGCACCGCCAAGGGCGGCATCGTCGTGGCCGTGCAGCGGGATCTCGGCGTGCCCGTCAAGCTCGTCGGCCTCGGCGAGGGCCCGGACGACCTGGCGCCGTTCGACGCCGAGGAGTTCGTCGACGGCATCCTCGGCTGAGCCCGCGGGCTGAGACGATCCGCCCCGGGCAACACGATGTTTACGTCGCCCGGGGCGTCGTCACACCGCCGTAACGCGCCCCGCCACCGGCGGTAACGCCCGTTCAGGACTCTGGACCCCGATCCGGCCGCACGGCCGACGAGGGGAAAGGCGACCTGTATGGACGAGTTCGCGCTCGACACTGGAAATACCGCGTGGATGCTCACGTCCGCGTCCCTGGTGCTCCTGATGACGCCGGGCCTGGCGTTCTTCTACGGCGGCATGGTGCGCGGCAAGAGCGTGCTCAACATGATGATGATGAGCTTCGGCGCGATGGGCGTCGTCGGCCTCATCTGGGTGCTCTACGGCTACTCCGGTGTCTTCGGCACCGACGTCGCGGGCCTGTTCGGCAACCCGTTCGACTGGTTCGGGCTGGCGGGCATGACCGACGCCGACTCCCTGATGGCGGCCACGGGCGTCCCGGCGCTCGTCGCGGTGGGCTACCAGGCGACGTTCGCGATCATCACCGTCGCGCTGATCTCCGGCGCCATCGCGGACCGCACGAAGTTCGGCACCTGGATGGCGTTCGTCGCCGTGTGGGTGACGGTCGTCTACGTCCCGCTCGCGCACATGGTGTGGGGCGGCGGCGCGCTCGGCGCCGACGGCATCACCAGCTTCCTGTCCACCCCGATCGACTTCGCGGGCGGCACGGTCGTGCACATCAACGCCGGTGTCGCGGGCCTCGTGCTCGCCCTGGTGATCGGCAAGCGCAAGGGCTTCGGCCGCGAGCCGATGCGGCCGCACAACCTGCCGTTCGTGATGCTCGGCGCGGCGCTGCTGTGGTTCGGCTGGTTCGGCTTCAACGCGGGCTCCGAGTTCGGCGCCGACGGCGTCTCCGGCCGCGCCTGGCTGAACACCCTGGTCGCCACGGCCGTCGCGATGCTCGCCTGGCTGATCACGGAGAAGTTCCGCGACGGCCACGCCACGTCCCTCGGCGCGGCGTCCGGCGTCGTCGCGGGCCTCGTCGCCATCACCCCGGCCGCTGCCGCGGTGGACACCTACGGGGCCATCGCGATCGGCCTGGTCGCCGGCGTGCTCTGCGCCTTGGCGGTCGGCCTGAAGTACCGGTTCGGCTACGACGACTCGCTCGACGTCGTGGGCGTCCACCTGGTCGGCGGTCTGGTCGGCACCGTGCTGATCGGCCTGTTCGCCACGGACGAGAACTCGACCTGGTACCCGGACGGCGCCCTCAACGGCCTGTTCTACGGTGGCGGTCTGACGCAGCTCGGCACGCAGATCATCGTGGCGCTCGCCGCCGTGGTGTTCTCCGGCCTGGCGACCCTGGTCATCGCGCTGATCCTCAAGGCCACCCTCGGCTGGCGGGTCAGCGACGAGGCCGAGGTCGGCGGCATCGACCTGGCCGTGCACGGTGAGACGGCATACGAGACGCTGGGCGGCGCCCGCGTGGTGACGGAGGTGAAGGCATGACGAAGCTCGTGACCGCGGTGATCCAGCCGCACCGGCTCGACGACGTGAAGTCGGCGCTCGAGGCCGCGGGTGTCCGCGGCCTGACGGTGAGCGAGGCCAGCGGCTACGGCCGCCAGCGCGGGCACACCGAGGTCTACCGGGGCGCGGAGTACACCGTCGACCTGGTCCCGAAGGTGAAGATCGACGTGCTCGTCTCCGACGAGGACGCGCCCGGCATCACCGAGGTGATCGTCAAGGCCGCGCAGACCGGCAAGATCGGCGACGGCAAGGTCTGGGTCGTGCCGGTCGAGGACGTCGCGCGCGTCCGCACCGGCGAGCACGGCCCCGAGGCCCTCTGACCCCGGGGTCCGACCGACGCATGGCTGCCCTTCCCGAGGTCCCGCACCCCCACGATCCCGTGGGGGTGCGGGACCTCCGGCGTGAGCGCCTGGACCTCGCCGTCCGGCTCTCCGGCCCGGACGCCGACGGCCCCGCGCGGCGGCGCGCGATGTCCGACCTGGTCCTGCGCCGCCTCGTCGAGCTCTGGGAGCACGCCACCGACGGCCGGGAGACGCCCGGGATCGGCCTGGGCGCGGTCGGCAGCGTCGGCCGCGGGGACGCGAGCCCGGCGAGCGACCTGGACCTGCTGCTCGTGCACGACGGCCGCGGCCACTCCGCGGCGGAGCTCGCCGCGCTGGCCGACCGCCTCTGGTACCCGGTGTGGGACGCGGGGCTCGACCTGGACCACTCCGTGCGGTCGCTGGCCCAGTGCCGGCAGGTCGCCTCCAAGGACCTGCCCGCGGCGGTCGGGCTGCTCGACCCGCAGCCCCTGGCGGGCGACCCCGGCATCGTGCACCGGGCGCAGTCGGCGCTCCTCGCGGACTGGCGGTCCGCCGCCCGCCGCCGGCTGCCCGAGCTGCTGGCGTCGACCCGGCAGCGCGCGGAGCGGCACGGCGAGCTCGCGTACCTGATCGAGCCCGACCTGAAGGAGGCCCGCGGCGGCATCCGGGACGCCGTCGTCCTGTCGGCGCTCGCCGCGACCTGGCTGACCGACCGGCCGCACGGCGCCGTCGACCGCGCCCACACGCACCTGCTCGACGTGCGCGACGCCGTCCAGACGGTCACCCGCCGCCACACCAACCGGCTGCTGCTCGCCGACCAGGACGAGGTCGCCGCGCTGCTCGGCGTCGGCGACCGGGACGACCTGCTCGCGAGCCTCGCCGAGGCGGGCCGCGTGGTGTCCTACGCGCTCGACACCACGGCCCGCAACGCCCGGCAGGCGCTGGCCCGGCCTGCCCGGCGCCCGGTGCTCGTGCGCGGCCGGCGGACGCCGCCGCGGCTGCGCACCGTGGGGGAGGGCCTCGTCGAGCACGACGGCGAGCTGGTGCTCGCGGCCGACGCCGAGCCCGGCACCGACCCGCTGCTGTCCCTGCGCGCCGCCGCGACCGCCGCCCGCAGCGGGCTCGCGCTGTCGCCCATCACCATCGCCAGCCTGACCCGCACGCCGCCGCTGCCGGCGCCGTGGCCGAAGGCCGCCCGCACGCTGCTCGTGCAGCTCCTGGCGACGGGGCCGGCGCAGGTGCCGGTGTGGGAGGCGCTCGACCTGGCGGGCGTCGTCACCACCTGGATCCCCGAGTGGGCCGGCGTCCGGAACCGGCCGCAGCGCTCGCCGGTCCACCGGCACACCGTCGACCGGCACCTCGTCGAGGCCGCGGCGCGGGCGGCGGGCCTGCGGCGCGGGGTCGAGCGCCCGGACCTGCTGCTGGTCGCGGCGCTGCTGCACGACATCGGCAAGCGCGCGGGTGCGGGGGACCACTCCGTGGAGGGCGCGCGGCTCGTCGGGCCGATCGCGCAGCGGATGGGCTTCGGCGCCCCGGACGTCGCCGTCCTGGTGCTGCTGGTGCGGCAGCACCTGACGCTCTCGGAGCTGGCCACCGGCAGCGACCCGGACGACCCCGCCACCGTGACGGCGCTGCTCGCGGCGGTCGACGGCCGCGCGGACCTCCTGGCGCTGCTGCGGGCGCTCACCGAGGCCGACGCCTCGTCCGCCGGGCCGACCGCCTGGACCGCGTGGCGCGCGCAGCTCGTGGACGACCTCGTGGCGCGGGCGACGGCCCGGCTGGCGGGTACGCTGGACCGTCCCTGACCGCCGAGAGAGCGTGAGGATCGCGCGGTGTTCGCCACCCTGTCCGACCGACTGACGTCGACCTTCAAGAACCTGCGCTCCAAGGGGCGGCTGTCCGAGGCGGACATCGACGCCACCGTGCGCGAGATCCGGCGCGCCCTGCTCGACGCGGACGTCGCCGTGCCCGTCGTGCGGCAGTTCACCGGGGCGGTGCGCGAGCGCGCCCTGTCCGTCGAGGTCTCGGGCGCGCTGAACCCCGCGCAGCAGGTCGTCAAGATCGTCAACGACGAGCTCGTGTCGATCCTCGGCGGCGAGACCCGCCCGCTGCGCCTGGCCAAGAACCCGCCGAGTGTCATCCTGCTCGCGGGCCTCCAGGGCGCCGGCAAGACCACGCTCGCCGGCAAGCTCGCGCTGCACCTGAAGAGCCAGGGCCACACCCCGATGCTGGTCGCCGCGGACCTGCAGCGGCCGAACGCCGTGACCCAGCTCCAGGTGGTCGGCGAGCGCGCGGGCGTCCCCGTGTTCGCGCCCCACCCCGGCAACCAGGGCAGCGAGCTGGACGTCGTCACGGGCGCCGACCCGGTGGCCGTCGCCCGCGAGGGCCTCGCGACCGCCCGGGCGCGCCAGCACGACGTGCTCATCGTCGACACCGCCGGCCGGCTCGGCGTCGACGCCGAGCTGATGCAGCAGGCCGCCGACATCCGCGACGCGGTCGACCCGGACGAGGTCCTGTTCGTCATCGACGCGATGATCGGCCAGGACGCCGTCGCGACCGCGACCGCGTTCCAGGAGGGCGTCGGCTTCACCGGCGTCGTCCTGTCCAAGCTCGACGGCGACGCCCGCGGTGGCGCCGCGCTGTCCGTCGCGTCGGTCACCGGCCGCCCGATCCTGTTCGCCTCCACCGGTGAGAAGCTCACCGACTTCGAGGTGTTCCACCCCGACCGGATGGCGTCGCGCATCCTCGACATGGGTGACGTGCTCACCCTCATCGAGCAGGCCGAGAAGGCCTTCGACGCCGACCAGGCCGAGGAGATGGCGGGCAAGCTCGCCAGCGGCAAGGGCTTCACGCTCGCGGACTTCCTGCAGCAGATGCAGCAGCTGAAGAACATGGGCTCGATGAAGAAGATGCTCGGCATGCTCCCCGGCATGGGGCAGATGCGCGAGGCCATCGAGAACTTCGACGAGCGCGAGGTCGACCGCGTCGAGGCGATCATCCGGTCGATGACCCCGGCCGAGCGGGACAACCCGAAGATCATCAACGGCTCCCGCCGGGCGCGCATCGCCGCGGGCTCCGGCGTGCAGGTGTCGGACGTCAACGGCCTGCTCGAGCGGTTCGCCGCCGCGCAGAAGATGATGCAGCAGATGGCCAAGGGCGGCGGCATGCCGGTGCCCGGCATGGGGAACCTGCCCGGCACGGGCAAGAAGGGCCGCGGCCGCGCCGCCGCGCCCGCCAAGAAGGCCAAGGGGAAGTCCGGCAACCCGGCCAAGCGGGCGCAGCAGGAGAAGGCCGCCGCCGACCGCGCCGCCGGCATCCTGCCCGCCGCGCCGGTCGCGAAGGGCTCGGCCTTCGGGCTGGGCGGGGCGGCCCCGCAGCAGCAGCAGCCGGACGCCTTCGACCCCGCCGACCTCCAGGACCTGCAGAAGTTCCTCGGGCGCTGAGGCCGCGGTGGCGGACGCCCTGCACCTCACCGGCCCGGTCGTCCTCGACGACGACCGGGTGGCCGGCGAGGCGTGGGTGGTCGGCGGCCGGCTGACGTTCGAGCGGCCGTCGTCCGGCGACGTCACGACGCTCGACGGGTGGGTGCTGCCGGGCCTGGTGGACGTGCACTGCCACATCGGCCTCGCCGCGGAGGGCGCCGTCGACCGGGCCACCGCGGAGGCGCAGGCGCTCGCCGACCGGGACTCCGGCGTGCTGCTGGTGCGCGACGCCGGGTCGCCCGCGGACACCGGCTGGGTGCACGACCGGCCGGACCTGCCGCGGCTGATCCGGGCCGGCCGGCACCTCGCGCGGCCGAAGCGGTACCTGCGGCACTACGGGCGGGAGCTGGCCTCCACCGCGGAGCTCCCCGACGCGGTCCGCGAGGAGGCCGCGCGCGGCGACGGCTGGGTCAAGCTCGTCGCCGACTGGATCGACCGGGACCTCGGCGCCGACGGGGACCTGCGGCCGCTGTGGCCGGACGACGTCCTCGCCGCGGCGGTCGCCGCCGCGCACGACGCCGGGGCGCGCGTCACCGCGCACACGTTCGCGGGCGAGGCGCTCGACGGCCTGCTCGACGCCGGCGTCGACTGCCTGGAGCACGCCACGGGCGCCGAGGACCGGCACGTCGACCGGATCGCCGCCGCCGGCATCCCCGTGACCGCGACGCTCCTGCAGGTCGCGCAGTTCGGCGCCATCGCCGACCGCGCCGAGCGGTACCCCGTCTACGCCGCGCGGATGCGCCGCATGCACCACCGCAGGTACGCGCACGTCCGGGACCTGCACGACGCGGGCGTGCCGGTGCTGGTCGGCACCGACGCGGGCGGCACCATCGCGCACGGGCGGATCGCCGACGAGGCGGCCGAGCTGGTCGCGGCCGGGCTGCCGGCGCGTGCGGTCGTGGCGGCGGCGTCGTGGCGCACCCGCGCCTGGCTCGGCGTGCCGGGGCTGGACGAGGGGGAGAGCGCCGACCTCGTCGTGTACGACGCCGACCCGCGCGCCGACGTGCGGGTGCTGGCGGCGCCGCGGGCCGTCGTCCTGCGGGGCGTGCGGGTGGCCTAGGCGGGACCTGCGCCGGCCGGCCCGGGCGTGCCGGGCGTGCGGCGCACCACGGAGCCGGCAGCAGTGGCGGCTCGCCTCGGCCCGCACGCGTGTCAGTGGTCGCCACTACCGTGGTGACATGCCTGCTGACCTGCGCGAACACGCCGAGGAGCCGTCGCTCCCCGACGTGCTGCCGGACGCAGACGTGCCGGTGCTGCGCGACCCCGACTGGTCGACGATCCCCGTGCCGGAGCAGCTCTCCCGGTCGTGGTCGGCGCGGCTGGCCGTGCTCCCGGCAGGCTCGCCGGAGTGGCAGCGGGCGACATCGCGACGCGAGGTGGAGCTCATCGGGGCCGCCGAACCAGGTCCCGCGCTCGCGGCGTGGCTCGACGCCGTCGACCCCGGGACCCTGTCCGACGCCGGCGTCGTGGAGGCCACGACGGCCGCGGCACGCGTCGAGGCGGCCGCGCACGCCCGGACCGCGTCCTGGGCCGCGGCCGTCGCGAGCCTGCCGGGCATGGACCCGAGCTGGAGCGGGCTCGCCGGCCCGCCGCCGCTGCAGCGCTCGGTCGCGGGGGACGAGCTCGCGTTCCGGCTCGGGACGTCGCGCATCGCGGCCAACGGGCTCGTCCGGCAGGGCGTCGCGCTCTCGACCCACCTGCTCGCCACGGGTGAGGCCCTCGAGCACGGCGACATCGACGCCGCGAAGACGCGCGTTCTCGTCGACCGGCTCTGGGACCAGCCGTACCAGCTCGCGAACGAGGTCGAGCACCGGGTGCTGCCCACCGCGGCCCGCCGGACCGTCACGGAGCTCCGGCGGGACGTCGAGCAGGCCCTCCTGGAGGCGGATCCCGAAGGTGCGCCCGCTCGCGTGGAGCGGGCCCGTACCGGCCGCCGGGTCGGTCGCCCGCGGGTGCTGCCCGACGGCATGGCGTCGCTGTCCGTGGTCCTGCCCGCCCAGGACGCCGCCCGGGTCGACGGGGTGCTGGACCACACCGCCCGCGCCGCACGGGCCTGCGGAGACACCCGCACGCTCGACCAGCTCCGCGCCGACGGGCTGCGGGACCTCGTCGTCGGGTCCGACGCGGCGCCCGGCGACGGGCCGGCCTGGCAGGTCGACAGCCTGGGCCTCGGCGGCGGCCGCGCGGCGGACCTCTTCCGTCCGGTGCAGGCGGAGCCGGCCGCCGTGCCCGCGGCGCTGGCGGACACGCCCCCGCCCGGCCTGCGCGCCGGCGCCGAGGTCCGGGTCACCGTGGCCGCCTCGACCCTGCTCGGCCTCGACGACCGGCCGGCGGACCTCGACGGCTACGGCCCGGTCGACGCCGTGACCGCCCGTGCGCTCGCCGCGGGCGGGGTCTGGCGGCGGGTCGTCACGGACCCGCTGTCCGGCACCGTCCTCGACGTCGGGCGCAGCCGCTACCGGCCGACCGCCGCGCTCGCCGAGCACGTGCGGGTCCGCGACCGACGTTGCGCCGCTCCGGGCTGCGTCGTGCCCGCCGCCCGCGCGGACCTCGACCACACCCGGCCGTTCCACGCACCACCAGGGGCACCGGCTCCGGCAGGACCGCCCGCTCCACCAGGGCCACTCGGTGCGCCGACCGCCCGCGAACCGCTCGGCACGACGGCCGACCACAACCTCGGGCCGCTGTGCCGACGCCACCACCGCCTCAAGACCGACGGCGGCTACGTGCTGCGCCAGCTCCGGCCAGGCGTGTTCGAGTGGACCACCCCGACCGGGCACCGCTACCTCGTCCGGCCCGGGACGGGGGAGGTGCTCCACCTGGGCACGGCGTCGTCGGGGGAGCCGCCGCCGTTCTGAGGCGGTCGCGTGCGGGCCTGCGCGTCTGGCACAATGGCCTGCTGTACTCGGCGCGCGCGGCCCCTCTACCCGCACGCGATCGTGTCCTTCAGGTCGGACCGGGCCGCATGCCCCACGTGCAACCCGCGACGACCGCCCCGTAGACACCCCAGGAGAGACCACACTGTGGCCACCAAGATCCGCCTGAAGCGCCTCGGCAAGATCCGGGCGCCGTACTACCGCGTCGTCGTCGCGGACTCCCGCACCAAGCGTGACGGCCGCGTCATCGAGGAGATCGGCAAGTACCACCCCACCGAGGAGCCCTCGCTCATCGAGATCTCCTCCGAGCGTGCGCAGTACTGGCTCGGCGTCGGCGCGCAGCCGTCCGAGCAGGTCCTCGCGCTGCTCAAGGTGACCGGCGACTGGCAGAAGTTCAAGGGCCTGCCGGGCGCCGAGGGCACCCTGCGGACGAAGGCCGCCCCGGCCGACGTCAAGGCCGCGGTCGACGCCGTCGCCGCGGACGCCGAGAAGGCCAAGGCCAAGGCGTCCGAGAAGAAGGCCGCCGCCGCCGAGGCCCCCGCCGCTGACGCGTCGGCCGAGGACGAGCAGGCCTGATGCTCGCCGACGCGCTGGAGCACCTGGTCCGGGGCATCGTCGACCACCCGGACGACGTGCAGGTCGACGCCCGCACGCTCCGCCGCGGTGACCTGCTCGAGGTCCGGGTCCACCCCGACGACCTCGGCCGGGTCATCGGCCGCGGCGGCCGGACGGCCCGCGCGCTGCGCACCGTCGTCGGTGCGCTGTCGAGCCAGGGCCCCGTCCGCGTGGACGTGGTGGACGTCGCCCGGCGGTGAGCCGCGCGCCCGCGCCGTCCTCGACGGCGCGGTGAGACACCGGAGCAGGCCCGGTCCCCCCCCGCGGGACCGGGCCTGTCCCGTGCCCGGGGCCGCCCGGGTCGCCGTCCCCCTACGCTGGTCCGGATCCCCCGGACGCCCTGAGAGGAACCCCATGCTGCTGACGGTCGCCCGGATCGGGCGCGCCCACGGGCTGCGCGGCGAGGTCGCGCTGGACCTGCGCACCGACGACCCCGAGGAGCGGCTGGCCGTCGGCGCCGTCCTGCCGACCGAGCCGGCCGACCGCGGCCCGCTGACCGTCGAGCGCACGCGGGTGGCGCAGGGCCGCTGGTACGTCACGTTCGCGGAGGCCCACGACCGCACCGCGGCGGAGGCGCTGCGCGGAACCGAGCTGGTGGTGGAGGTCGCCGAGGGGGACGTGGCCGACGCCACGCCCGACGACGACGACGAGGACGCCTGGTACCCGCACGAGCTCACCGGGCTCCGGGCGGAGCACGTCGACGGGCGCGTCCTCGGCGAGGTCGTCGGCCTCGAGCACCACCCCGCGCACGACGTCCTGGTCCTGCGCGAGCCGGACGGCAGCCGGACGCTCGTCCCGTTCGTCCGGGCGATCGTCCCCGTCGTGGACGTGCCGGGCGGCCGGGTCGTCCTGGACCCGCCGGGCGGGCTGCTCGCCTCGGACGCGGCCAACCTCGTGGTCAGCGAGGAGACGACGGGCGCGGGGGACGACGACTGACGTGCGCATCGACATCGTCTCGATCTTCCCGGACTACCTGACGCCGCTCGACCTGTCGCTCGTCGGCAAGGCGCGCCGGTCCGGGCTCGTCGACCTGCGGGTGCACGACCTGCGCGACTGGGCGACCGACCGGCACCGCACCGTCGACGACACCCCGTTCGGCGGGGGCGCGGGCATGGTCATGCGCCCGGACGTCTGGGGCACGGCGCTGGACGACCTGGTGGTCGAGGGCACGCACCTGCTGCTGCCGACGCCGTCGGGTGCGCCGCTCACGCAGCGGCACGCGGAGCGCTGGGCGGCCGACGAGCACCTCGTCGTCGCGTGCGGCCGCTACGAGGGCATCGACGCCCGCGTGGCGGAGCACTACGCCACCCGGCCGGGCGTGCGGGTCGACGAGTACTCGATCGGCGACTACGTGCTCAACGGCGGCGAGGCGGCCGCGCTGGTGCTGGTCGAGGCGGTCGTCCGGCTGCTGCCCGGCGTCGTGGGCAACCCCGCGTCGCTGGTCGAGGAGTCGCACGGCAGCGCCGGCCTGCTCGAGTACCCCGTGTATACGAAGCCGCCGGCCTGGCGGGACATCGAGGTGCCGGAGGTGCTGCTGTCCGGTCACCACGGCCGGGTCGAGCGCTGGCGCCGGGACCAGGCGCTGGCCCGCACGGCGACCCGGCGCCCGGACCTGCTGACCGTCCTGGACCCCGCGGGCCTCGACGCGGCGGACCGTGCGGTGCTGGCCGAGCTCGGCTGGACGGTCGGCGAGGGTGGCGTGGCACCGGCCGAGGGCTGACCTGCGAGCGACGTCACGCGGGGGCGTTTCGACCGGGCGGTGCCCGCTGTGGCAGACTGGTGGGTCGGTGCGCGACAGTCGCGTCTCTGCCACAGGGGAGACGACCCACGACCCGCCGAGCGATCGGCCGCACACCTCACTCACTGCCATCCCGGCGCCCCTGGGTGCCGACGACGACGCGCGTGACCTGTGGCACGGCGAGAAAGCGACACACGATGTCCCAGATCCTCGACCAGATCGATGCGGCCTCCCTCCGCACCGACATCCCGGACTTCCGCGCCGGTGACACGCTGAAGGTCAACGTCAAGGTCGTCGAGGGCAACCGCTCCCGCGTCCAGGTCTTCCAGGGCGTCGTCATCGCGCGCCAGGGCGACGGCGTGCGCGAGACCTTCACCGTCCGCAAGGTCTCCTTCGGTGTCGGCGTCGAGCGCACGTTCCCCGTGCACTCCCCGACGCTGGAGTCGATCGAGGTCGTCACGCGCGGTGACGTGCGTCGCGCGAAGCTGTACTACCTGCGCAACCTCCGTGGCAAGAAGGCCAAGATCAAGGAGAAGCGCGACGCGATCCCGGCCAAGAAGGCCTGAGACCTCGCACGACGCCGACGGGCGGCCACCGGAGCACCGGGTGGCCGCCCGTCCGGCGTGCGGGGGCCCGCGCCCCGGCGCGGCGCGGGATGGTGGGCAGGTGCTCGGCGACGTGGGAGAGTGAACCGGTGACGGACCAGGACGCTGCCCCCGCCAGCCAGGAGGCCCGCTCCGGCGCGGCACCGCGCGCCCCGCGCCGACGGGGACCGGTCGCGTCGTTCGTCCGCGAGACGGCGATCATCCTCGTCAGCGCGATCGTCCTGTCCTGGGTGGTCAAGACGTTCCTCGCGCAGGCGTTCTTCATCCCCAGCGCCTCCATGCACGACACGCTGCTCGAGGGCGACCGCGTGCTCGTCAGCAAGCTCGCGCCGGGCCCGTTCGACCTGCACCGCGGCGACATCGTCGTCTTCGCCGACCCGGGTGGCTGGCTGGACCAGCAGGCGGTGCCCGAGACCAACGCGTTCCAGGACGCCCTGATCGCCATCGGCCTCATGCCGCAGCAGTCCGAGGACCACCTCATCAAGCGGGTCATCGGCCTGCCCGGCGACCGCGTGGCGTCCGCGGGCGACGGCTCGCCGCTGACGGTCAACGGCGCCGCCGTCGACGAGTCGGAGTACCTGGCCCCCGGCGCGAGCCCCAGCGAGATCGCCTTCGACGTGATCGTGCCCTCCGGCTCGCTGTGGGTGATGGGCGACAACCGCCAGCACTCCGCCGACTCGCGGTGGCACCTCGGGGACCCGGGCGGCGGCGCCGTGCCGGTGGACGACGTGGTCGGCACCGCCTTCGTCACCCTGTGGCCGGTCGACCGGCTCGGGCTCCTGCGCAACCCGGGCGACGTCTTCGACGAGGTCCCGGACCCGTCATGACCCTGCTCGACGACGCCCCGAAGACCGCACCGGTCGCACCGGCGCGGGCCCCCGCGCGGCCGTCCGCGCCCCGGCCCGTCCCGCACCTGCGGCACGAGCGTGGCCTGCTCCGCGAGGGCGCCCTGCTGGTCGCGGGGATGGACGAGGTCGGCCGCGGGTCCCTGGCGGGCCCGGTCAGCGTCGGCGTGGTCGTCATCGACGCGCGCACCCGCAGCTGCCCCCGCGGCGTGGCGGACTCCAAGCTGCTGACGCCCGCGGCGCGCGCCGCGCTCGTGCCCGCGCTGAGCCGGTGGGGCGTCGCCCGCGCGGTCGGGCACGCCTCCGCCGCGGAGATCGACGCCGTCGGGATCATCGCCGCGCTCCGGCTGGCCGGCCGGCGCGCCCTGGCCGCCGCCGCGGAGGTCGCGGGGCCGGTCGACGCGGTGGTGCTCGACGGCTCGCACGACTGGCTGTCGAAGCCGGCCCAGGGCGAGCTGTTCGAGGCGGAGCCGGACCCCGCGCTCGCGCTCGCCGGCGCGCCCCGCGTGCACCTGCGGGTCAAGGCCGACCGCAGCTGCGCCACCGTGGCCGCGGCGAGCGTCCTGGCGAAGTGCGAGCGCGACGGCCTCATGGTGGACCTCGCGGCGCAGCACCCGGAGTACCGCTGGGACTCCAACAAGGGCTACGCCTCCGACGAGCACGTGGCGGCCCTGCGCACCTTCGGCCCCAGCCCGTGGCACCGCCGGTCCTGGCGGCTCCCGCTCGGGGCGGAGCCCGCGGTCGGCGCCGAGGCGTGACGCCGCCCCCGCATGGGGGATGATGGTCGGGTGAGCGCGGAAGACCTGGAGAACTACGAGACCGAGATGGAGCTCGCGCTCTATCGCGAGTACCGCGACGCGGTGGGCCTGTTCTCGTACGTCGTGGAGACCGAGCGCCGGTTCTACCTGGCCAACCACGTCGACCTGCAGGTGCGCTCGGCGGCCGGCGAGGTCTACTTCGAGCTGACGCTCGCCGACGCGTGGGTGTGGGACGTCTACCGCTCCGCCCGCTTCGTGAAGTCGGTGCGCGTCGTGACGTTCAAGGACGTCAACGTCGAGGAGCTGGTCAAGGCGGACCTGGACCTCGGCAGCGGGAGCGGCTTCGCCCGCTGAGCGGGCACCGAGTCGTCCACAACGGGCGGGGGCGCGCGTCGTCCCCACGAACGGCCGCAGCCGGTCGAGCCGCGTGATCTCCCCGGGCAGTGTCGTGCCCGGAGGTGACGCGGATGCGGGCGCAGGACGCACCAGGGCAGGACGCACGAGGGCAGGACGCACGACGGCAGGACGCGCGACGGCAGGACGCACGGCAGCGGGTCGGACGGCTGGGGGAGGACCTCGCAGCCACGCACCTGCTCGGCCTCGGCTGGCGGCTGCTGGACCGGAACTGGTACGGCCGGGCCGGTGAGCTCGACCTCGTCGCCCTGGACGTCGACGTCGACGAGGTGGTGGGCGTCGAGGTCAAGACCCGGCGCAGCGGCGCGTACGGGACTCCCGCGGAGGCCGTGACGCCGCCGAAGGTGCGCCGCTTGCGCGTGCTGACCGCGCAGTGGCTCGCGGAGCACGACGTGCGCTGCACCGGTGTCCGGCTCGACGTGGTGGCGGTGGAGCTCGTCCCGCACGGGCCCCCGCGCGTCGACCACCTGGTGGGGGTCGGCTGATGGCGCTCGGACGGACGTTCGCCGTCGGTCTGGTGGGCCTGACGGGCACCGTGGTCGAGGTCGAGGCGCACCTCGCGGCGTCCCTGCCGGCCTTCGTGCTCGTCGGCCTGCCCGACGCGTCGCTGGCCGAGGCGCGAGACCGGGTACGCGCGGCGATCGGCTCGACCGGCCTGACCTGGCCGAACCGGCGGGTGACCGTGAACCTCTCGCCGGCCGCCCTGCCCAAGTCCGGCCCCGCGTTCGACCTGGCGGTCGCCGTCTCGGTCCTGGCGGCGGCCGAGCTGCTCGACCCCGCGCGGGCCGCCCGGGCGGTGCACCTGGGCGAGCTGGGGCTGGACGGTCGCCTGCGGCCCGTCCGGGGGGTCCTGCCCGCCGTGGCGGCCGCCGTGGCCGCCGGCCGGCCGGACGTCGTCGTGCCGACCGCGGACGTCGCCGAGGCCGCGCTGGTGCCGGGGGCCCGCGTCGTCGGGTGCAGCACGCTCGCGGAGGTGGTGCGGCGGCACGGCGGCGCCGTCAGCGTCCCCGACGTCGCGCCCGTGGCCGTGAGCCGGCACGTGGTCGCCGGCCGGACGCCGGTGGGCGACCTGGCCGACGTCCTCGGGCAGGACGAGGCGCGGGCGGCGGTCGAGGTGGCCGCCGCCGGGGCGCACCACCTGCTGCTCGTCGGACCGCCCGGCGCGGGCAAGACGATGCTCGCGTCACGGCTGCCCGGCCTGCTGCCGGACCTCGCGGAGCAGGACGCCGTCGAGGTGACGGCCGTGCACTCGGTCGCCGGCACGTTCGACCCGACCGACGGGCTGCTCCGGCGACCGCCGTTCGAGGACCCCCACCACACCGCCACGCCCGCGAGCATCGTCGGGGGCGGGAGCGGCACCCCGCGGCCCGGCGCAGCGTCACGCGCGCACCGGGGCGTGCTCTTCATGGACGAGGCCCCCGAGTTCTCGACCACCGTGCTGCAGACGCTCCGGCAGCCTCTGGAGCACGGCGAGCTCGTGATCCACCGGTCCGGCGGCGCGGCCCGCTACCCGGCGCGGTTCCAGCTGGTGCTCGCGGCGAACCCGTGCCCGTGCGGGCAGGCCGTCGGCACCGGGCTGGGCTGCCGGTGCACGTCGCTGGACCGCCGGCGGTACTTCGGCAAGATCTCCGGCCCGCTGCTGGACCGGGTGGACGTGCAGGTGGAGGTGCCCGCCGTCCGGAGCGCGGCGCTGGTCGGCGCGGGGGAGCCGACGGCGGTGGTGGCGGCCCGCGTCGCGGCAGCGCGCGCCGCCCAGGCGGCCCGCTGGGCCGGCACGCCGTGGCGCGTGAACGCCGACGTCCCGGGCCGCGTGCTGCGCGAGCGGCTACGGGCGACGCCGCGGCTCCTCCGGCCGGTCGACGTCGCGGTCGACGAGGGGCGGCTGACCCTCCGCGGCGCCGACCGGGTGCTGCGCCTGGCCTGGACCGTCGCGGACCTCGCCGGTCGCGCGGCGCCGGACGGCAACGACATCGGGGCCGGCGTCGCGCTGCGCACCCGTGGGCAGGTGGGGTGATGCCCGGCGCGGCGGACCCGTCGGAGGCCGAGCTGCTGGCGCGTGCGGCGTGGAGCATCGTCGCGGAGCCCGGGGACGCGGCGGCCGGGGCGGTCGTGGCCGCACTGGGCGCGCCGACCGCGCTCCGGTGGGCGGCGCAGGCGGTCGGCGAGACGCCGGAGGTCGCGTGGCACCGGCTGCGGGGGCTCGTGCACGAGGGCGGCGCCCCGGGCGCCGGTGCCGCGGGACCGACGCCGGTCGCGGGTGCGCCGGGTGGGGCCGGGACGGCGTCGACCGTCCGCGTCCTGGCGCGGGCGCTCCCGCGCTGGGCGCCCCGCCTCGACGGCCTCGACCCCGGCAGCGCCATGGACGCGCTGGCACGCGAGGGCGGGGTGCTGCTGGTGCCCGGCGGACCGGGCTGGCCCGCGCGGCTCGACGACCTCGGGCCCCTGGCGCCGCTGTGCCTGTGGGTGCGTGGTGGCGCCTCGCTGGACGGGCTGACCCGGCGCTCGGTGGCCGTGGTCGGCGCCCGGGCCTCGACCCCGTACGGCGAGCACGTCGCCGTCGGGCTCGGCGGCGGGCTGGCCCCGCACGGCGTGACCGTCGTGTCCGGCGGGGCCTACGGCATCGACGTGGCCGCGCACCGCGGGGCGCTCGCGGCCGGCGGGCCGACGGTCGCGCTGCTCGCCGGCGGCATCGACCGGCCGTCGCCCGCGGGCAACCGCGACCTGCTCGAGCGGGTGGTGGCCGACGGCGGGGCGCTCGTCGCGGAGAGCCCTCCGGGGACCCCGCCGACGCGCTCCCGGTTCCTCCAGCGCAACCGGCTCATCGCGGCGGTGTCCGGCGCGACGGTGGTGGTCGAGGCCGCGTGGCGGTCCGGGGCGCTGAGCACGGCCGCTCGCGCCGCCGAGCTGCTCCGGCCGCTCGGTGCGGTGCCCGGCCCCGTCACCTCGATGGCGTCGACCGGATGCCACCGGCTGCTGAGGGACGGCGCAGCGGTCTGCGTCACGGGCGCCGACGACGTGCTGGACCTGCTCGGGCCCGCCGTCGACCCCGGGGCGGGCCCGCGCGTGGGAACCGGTGCCGCCGGCGGTGCGGGACTCACGCCCGGACGGGACGGGCCCGGCGGGAGCGGCGGGCGCGGCGCCAGCGGCGCCAGTGCCGGGGCGGGGGTCACGGACCGGGCGGACAGCGTCCCGTCCCGGGTCCTCGACGCGCTGCTGCAGCGCCGCGCCCTGGCCGTCGACGAGGTGGCGCGTCGAGCGGGACTGGCGCCGCGGGAGACGGCGGGAGCGCTCGGCCTGCTGGAGCTGGACGGGGCGGCGCAGCGCGTCGACGGCGGGTGGCGGCGCGCTCCGGAGCGCCGCTCCGTCGGGCACGGGTGAGGCGGCATGGCACACCCGCAGCCGCCCCGCACGGCGTGGAAAACGCATTCACACCGACGGGGGACACGGGACCGGACGCGGACCGTCCGAAGGGTGGACGCGGGAACTTCCGGACACGCCTGAAAGCGGATGTAAATCGGACGCGGAATCGGACATTTGCCCGTGATTCGTACAGGGGTGGGTGAAACGCGCCACAGACCGCTTGTCGCCCGGAGGTGTGACGGGCGACCGTAGTCCCGTGCACACGGGGGCGGATGCGGGGACGGCACGGGGGATCACCCCCGTGGCCGAGGCGTTCGCGCTCCACCTGCGGGCCCAGCGCGGCCTCTCCGAGAACACCGTGCGCGCCTACCTGGCCGACCTGGCGGACCTCGCGGGCTACGCGCGCCGCCACGGCGTCCCGGACCTCACGGCCGTCGACATCGCCGTCCTGCGCGGCTGGCTGGCAGCGATGGCCGCCTCCCGGCGCAGCCGCGCGACGCTCGCCCGGCGCGGTGCGGCGGCCCGCACCTTCTTCGCCTGGGCCGCCCGCACGGGCCGGGTCGCGCAGGACCCGGCGCTGCGCCTCGCGAGCGCCCGCCCCGCCTCGCACCTGCCGACGGTCCTCGACCAGGGCTCGGCGGCGGCGCTGCTCGACACCGCCCGCGTCCGCGCGGACGACGGCGACGCGGTGCACCTGCGCGACTGGGCGGCCCTTGAGCTGCTGTACGCCACCGGCGTGCGGGTCGGCGAGCTGAGCGGCGCGGACGTCGACGACCTGGACCTCGGGTCCCGGACGCTCCGGGTCACCGGCAAGGGCGACAAGCAGCGCGTGGTCCCCGTGGGTGAGCCGGCGGTCGACGCGACCGAGGCCTGGCTGACCCGCGGGCGCCCCGCGCTCGCGACGCCCACGTCCGGTCCGGCGCTGCTCCTGGGCCGTCGCGGGGCCCGCGCGGACCAGCGGCAGCTGCGGCAGGTCGTGCACGAGATCGCCCGGCTGGCAGAAGTGGACGACGTCGCGCCCCACGCTCTGCGACACTCGGTGGCGACGCACCTGCTGGAGGGTGGCTCCGACCTGCGCAGCGTGCAGGAGGTGCTGGGTCACGCCAGCCTCGCGACCACCCAGCGCTACACCCACGTGACCGCGGACCGCCTCCGCGCGTCGTTCGAGCAAGCACACCCCCGCGCATGACCCCCGAGATGGAGAGCCCCATGTCAGTCACGGCTGAGGACACCGTCCCGCTGGCTGTCGCCACGCAGCGTCGTGGCACGAGCGCGCCGCTGGGGGTCATCCCGCGCCAGCAGGTCGTCGAGACCGACCTGGGCGTCGAGACGCTGGACTCCGACACGGCGACCGCCCTCGCGGTCGTCGAGGTCGAGGAGGCCGACCTCCTGGGGGTCGTCGTCACGCTCACCGCCGTCGTCGACGACGACCTCGACGAGGTCACCGAGCCGGCCGTCGACCAGGTCGCCCTCGACTGGCAGCTGTTCAAGTCCGGGGGCGACCGCCTGGTCCGGGAGCGGCTGATCCTGCACTACGCGCCGCTGGTCACCGCCGTCGCCGGCCGCGTCGGCATGCGCCTGCCCGCGATGGTCGAGCAGGCGGACCTCGTCTCGTACGGGATGTTCGGCCTGATCGACGCGATCGAGAAGTACGAGCCCGGCCGCTCGGTCAAGTTCGAGACCTACGCCAGCTCCCGCATCCGCGGCGCGATCATCGACGAGCTGCGCGCGATGGACTGGATCCCGCGCTCGGTCCGCACGAAGGCCCGCGCGGTCGACCGCGCCTACGCCGAGCTGGAGAGCGAGCTGCACCGGGTCCCGACCGAGGGCGAGGTCGCGGCGCGGCTGCAGATCGACATCCGCGAGCTGCGCGCCCTGTTCACCCAGCTGTCGACCGTCAACGTCGCGGCGCTCGACGAGCTGCTCGGCGGCGGCGAGGACCGCGGCGACCGGCTGTCGCTGCTGGACACGCTCGGCGACGACCGCACGCCCGACCCGGAGAACTCGTTCGAGGCCCAGGAGACCAAGTTCCTGCTGGCCCGGGCGATCGACCAGCTCGGCGAGCGCGAGAAGCTCGTCCTGGTCCTCTACTACTACGAGGGCATGACGCTCGCCGAGATCGGCCGGGTGCTCGGCGTGACCGAGTCCCGGATCTCGCAGATGCACACCGCGGCGATGCTCCGGCTGCGCGCGCGCCTCACGGAGGCCGACCGCGGCTGACCCGCGGCTGAGCAGCACCACCGGCCCGCCGCGCAGCAGGAGCATCGGGTCGAGGTAGGTCTCGCCGTCGCGCACGCCCCAGTGCAGGCACGTGGGCGTGCAGTGGCTCCGGCCGGGCCCGACGACACCCAGCAGGGCCCCGGCGCCGACCCGGTCACCGGGCTGCACGGCCGCGGCCACGGGCTCCACCGAGCTGCGCAGCCCGTCGTCGTGCAGCACCGTCAGCACGGGACGGTCGACGACCACGCCGGCGAACGTCACCGTGCCGGCGCGCGGCGCCCGCACGGGCGTCCCCGCCGGCGCGTCCAGGTCGACCCCGCGGTGCCCGGCGGCCCACCGGTCGGACGGGCCGTCGAACGCCTGCACCACCACCACGGGCTCGACGGGGGTCGACCACGGTTCCCGCGGCGGCCCGGCGCCTGGCGCGACGGGTGCGGTGCCCTGCAGGACGGACGGCGCGAGCGCGGCGAGGGCGGCGAGCGCGAGCGCCAGGGCGAGAGTCCGGGGGAAGGTCCGGGAGAGGGCGCTGCGGGACGGCATGGGACAACGGTGCCGGGCGCCGGGTGCCACGCACGGGCCGCGGGGTACGGTCCGGGGGACGACGCGGGTGCCCGCGGCCTGTGGACGGCTCGCCGACGAGTCGTGGAGCAGCCCGCCCAGCGCGGCGGCACCGCGCGGATCGCGCTGTCCCGGGCGCTCACGGCTGTCCGGTAGACTCCTCCTTGCGACCGGTGCGTGCCGGTCGACATCGCGCGTCATCACCGACGTCCCGCACCCCCACCGTCCGCGGTACGGGTGCGTGCCGGAGGGTCGACGCTGGCAGCGGTCCGGGTTCGCCCGGCGCCAGCGTGGGCGTGACGCCAGGGGTGCCGCCCGACCCGGACGGCGCCGACAACCGGATCAGCGGGTGCGCCCAGGCGGGCCCGCGCACAGTGAGCGCGCCCCCGCTGGGGTGCGCCGGAAGGACGTGCCATGGCCGTCGTGACCATGCGCCAGCTGCTCGAGAGCGGTGTCCACTTCGGGCACCAGACCCGCCGCTGGAACCCCAAGATGAAGCGCTTCATCTTCACCGAGCGCAACGGCATCTACATCGTCGACCTGCAGCAGTCGCTGTCCTACATCGACCGCGCGTACGACTTCGTCAAGGAGACCGTCGCCCACGGCGGCAGCATCCTGTTCGTCGGCACGAAGAAGCAGGCGCAGGAGCCGGTGGCCGAGCAGGCCGCCCGCGTCGGCATGCCCTACGTGAACCAGCGCTGGCTCGGTGGCATGCTCACCAACTTCCAGACGGTGAACAAGCGCCTGCAGCGCCTCAAGGAGCTCGAGCTCATCGACTTCGACGACGTCGCGGGCAGCGCCTTCACCAAGAAGGAGCTCCTCATCATGCGTCGCGAGAAGGACAAGCTCGCGAAGACGCTCGGCGGCATCCGGGACATGACCCGCACGCCGTCCGCCGTGTGGATCGTCGACACGAACAAGGAGCACCTCGCCGTCGACGAGGCGCGCAAGCTCGGCATCCCGATCGTCGCGATCCTCGACACGAACTGCGACCCGGACGTCGTGGACTACCCGATCCCGGGCAACGACGACGCCATCCGCGCCGTGCAGCTGCTGACCCGCGTGATCGCGGACGCCGCCGCCGAGGGCACCATGCAGCGTCACTCCGCCCGCCAGGGTGGCGGCGCCGACTCGGCCCCGGCCGAGGCCGAGCCGCTGGCCGAGTGGGAGCGCGAGCTGCTCGCCGGCGCCGAGGAGTCGCTCGCCTCCGACGCGACCGCCGAGTCCGCCGCCACGGCCGCTGCCGCCGGTGACCCGGTCGCGCCGGTCGGCGAGGCCGGCCCCGCCGAGGGTGCCGCCACGCCCGGCCAGGACGCCGCTCCCGCGGTCGACGCCGCTGCCGCGGGTGCCGCCGAGGAGATCGCCGCGTCCGAGGGCGACGCCGAGTCCAAGTGACCCGGTCCGCCACTCACACGCACTGACGAGAAGGACGGAAGCACAGATGGCAAACCTGGCTGACATCAAGGCGCTGCGCGAGAAGACCGGCGCCGGCATGCTCGACGTCAAGAAGGCCCTGGAGGAGGCGGGTGGCGACGCCGACAAGGCGCTCGAGATCATCCGCGTCAAGGGCCTGAAGGGCGTCAGCAAGCGCGAGGGCCGCTCGGCCTCCGACGGCCTGGTCGCCGCCGAGGTCGTCCTCACCGGCGACGGCGAGGACGAGGTCGGCGTGATCGTCGAGGTCAACTCCGAGACGGACTTCGTCGCGAAGAACGCCACGTTCATCACCCTGGCGGAGAAGGTCCTGCAGACGGCCGTCGCGAGCGGCGCCCGTGACGCGGACGCCCTGCTCTCGGCCGACGCCGACGGCAAGTCCCTGCAGGAAGTCGTCGACGAGACGGCCGCCGTGCTGGGCGAGAAGGTCGTCGTGCGCCGCGTGGCCCGCGTCGCCGGCGAGAAGGTCACCGTCTACCTGCACAAGGTGAACAAGGACCTCCCCCCGCAGGTCGGCGTGCTCGTCGCGACCGACGCCAAGGGCGCCGAGGTGGCCCGCGACATCGCGACGCACATCGCCGCGTTCTCGCCGTCCTACCTGACGCGCGACGAGGTCCCGGCCGAGACGGTCGAGAACGAGCGTCGCATCGCCGAGGAGACCGCCCGCAACGAGGGCAAGCCCGAGGCCGCGCTCACGAAGATCGTCGAGGGCCGTCTGACCGGCTACTTCAAGGACGTCGTCCTGCTGGACCAGCCGTTCGCGAAGGACTCGAAGAAGTCGGTCGCCCAGGTGCTGGCCGAGGTCGGTGGCTCCGTCACCGGCTTCGTCCGGTTCCGCGTCGGCGCCTGACCACGCACGACCCGGTGGCCCCGGCCCGACAGGGCCGGGGCCACCGGCGCGAGGTCACCTCGCACCATCCCCGCCGACGACCTGGAGGTTCACCCGTGACGGACGAGACCCAGCCCCGGCGGGTGCTGCTGAAGCTCTCGGGCGAGGCGTTCGGCGGTGGCTCGATCGGCCTGGACCCCGTGGTGGTCCGCCGGGTCGCCGCCGAGATCAGCGCCGCGGTCGCCGACGGCGTGCAAGTCGCGATCGTCTGCGGCGGCGGCAACTTCTTCCGCGGCGCGGAGCTGGCCCAGAACGGCCTGGACCGGGCGCGCGCGGACTACATGGGCATGCTCGGCACGGTGATGAACTGCCTGGCGCTGCAGGACTTCCTGGAGCAGGCCGGCGTGGACACCCGGGTGCAGACCGCCATCACGATGGGCCAGGTCGCCGAGCCGTACATCCCGCTGCGGGCGATCCGCCACCTGGAGAAGGGCCGCGTCGTGATCTTCGGCGCCGGCGCCGGCATGCCGTACTTCTCGACCGACACCGTCTGCGTGCAGCGCGCCCTGGAGACGCACTGCGACGAGGTGCTGATGGGCAAGAACGGCGTGGACGGCGTCTACACCGCGGACCCCCGCACCGACCCGACGGCGACGAAGCTGGACCACCTCACCTACACCGAGGCGATCGTGCAGGAGCTCGGGGTCATGGACTCCACGGCCCTGTCGATGTGCCGCGACAACGGCGTGCGGATGCGCGTGTTCGGGCTCGAGGAGCCCGGCAACGTCACCCGCGTGCTCCGGGGTGAGAAGATCGGGACGCTGGTCACCGAGGACTGACCTCCTCGGCGCGCCCGCCCGCAGCCGCCCGCCCGCACACCCCCCGCAGGACCATGACTGAAGGAGCCACCGTGATCGACGAGATCCTCCTCGAGGCCGAGGAGAAGATGGACAAGGCCGTCGAGGTCGCCAAGGAGGACTTCGCCGCCATCCGCACGGGTCGTGCCAACGCGGCGATGTTCAACAAGATCACGGTCGACTACTACGGCAGCCCCACGCCGCTGCAGCAGCTCGCGTCGTTCAACGTGACCGAGGCGCGCACCATCCTCATCACGCCGTTCGACAAGTCGTCGATGCAGGGCATCGAGAAGGCGCTGCGGGACTCCGACCTGGGCGTGAACCCGACGAACGACGGCAACGTCATCCGGGTCAGCCTGCCGGCGCTCACCACCGAGCGGCGCAAGGAGTTCGTGAAGCTGGCGAAGACGAAGGCGGAGGACGCGCGCGTCTCCCTGCGCAACGTCCGCCGCCGCGCGAAGGACGAGCTGGACCGCCTGGTGAAGGACGGCGACGCCGGCGAGGACGAGGTCGGTCGCGCGGAGAAGGAGCTCGAGGGGCTGACCAAGCGGCACGTCGACCTCGTCGACGCGCTGCTGTCGTCCAAGGAGAGCGAGCTGCTCGAGGTCTGATGTCCGTCCACCCCGCCGTCGCTCCCGCGCCGGGCACCTCGCGTGCCGGGCGTGACCTGCCCGTCGCCGTCGCCGTCGGGCTGGCGCTGCTGGCCGCGGTCGCCGCGTCCCTGTTCCTGCGCAAGGAGGTCTTCGGCCTCGTCGCGGTCCTCGCGGTGGGGGCCGGGCTGTGGGAGCTCGCGCAGGCGTTCGCGCGCCGCGGCGTGCACATCCCGGTGCTCCCGCTGCTCGTCGGCGACGTCGGCATCCTCGTCTCCGCGTACGTCGCGGGAATGGAGGCGCTGTTCGTCGCGTTCGTCCTGACGGTCGGCGGCATCGTCGTCTGGCGGGTGCTGGACGGCAGCGGGCCGCGGGCCGTGCGGGACGCGACGGCGGGGGTGTTCGCCGCGGCGTACCTCCCGCTGATGGCGGGCTTCGTGATGCTGCTGCTCGCCACGGAGGACGGCGCGTGGCGGGTGGCCCTGTTCATCCTGCTGTGCGTCGCCAACGACACCGGCGGCTACGTGGTGGGCGTCCTGATCGGGCGGCACCCGCTGGCCCCGTCGGTCAGCCCGAAGAAGACCTGGGAGGGTCTGCTCGGGTCGGTGGTGCTGGCCAGCGTGGTCGGCGTGCTGGGCGTGCACCTGATGTTCGGGGGCGACCCGGCGGTGGGGGCGCTGCTGGGCGTCGCGACCGTCGCGGTGGCCACGCTCGGCGACCTGGGCGAGTCGATGATCAAGCGGGACCTCGAGCTCAAGGACATGGGCACGCTGCTCCCGGGCCACGGCGGGGTGCTGGACCGCATCGACTCGATGCTCCTGGCCGCGCCCGTCGTCTACCTCCTGCTCGAAGCGCTGCAGCCGCTCGCTGCCTGACCTGACCGACCACGAACCCCCGAGGAGGACCGCGTGAGCGCCACGCCTGTCGCACTCAACCTGTCGGCCCCGGCCCGGGGCGCCCGCGGCAAGCCGCCGAAGCACTTCGTCGACCTCACGCCCGCCGAGCGGGTGGAGGCCGTCACGGCGCTGGGCGAGAAGCCGCTGCGGGCCAAGCAGCTCGCGACGCACTACTTCAGCCACCTGACCGCCGACCCGGCCGCGATGACGGACCTGCCGGCCGCCAGCCGCGACAAGCTCGTCGAGGCCCTGTTCCCGCCGCTGCTGACCGCGGCCCGCACGCTGCAGGCCGACGGCGGGACCACGGTCAAGACGCTGTGGCACCTGTTCGACGGCGCGAAGGTCGAGTCGGTGCTCATGCGGTACGCGCACCGGTCGACGCTGTGCGTCTCGAGCCAGGCCGGCTGCGGCATGGCGTGCCCGTTCTGCGCGACCGGGCAGCTGGGCCTGACCCGCAACCTGTCGACCGCGGAGGTCGTGGAGCAGGTGCGCAGCGCCGCCGCGTCGCTCGCCGCGGGCGAGGTGCCCGGCGGCCCGACCCGCCTGTCGAACGTCGTGTTCATGGGCATGGGCGAGCCGCTCGCGAACTACAAGACGGTCATGGAGACCGTCCGGCGGCTGGTCGCCCCGGTGCCGGAGGGCCTGGGCATGTCGGCCCGCAACATCACGGTGTCGACCGTCGGCCTCGTGCCGGCCATGCGCAAGCTCGCGGGCGAGGGCATCCCCGTGACGCTGGCGCTCTCGCTGCACGCCCCCGACGACGAGCTCCGCAACGAGCTCGTGCCGATCAACACCCGCTGGAGCGTCAAGGAGACGATCGACGTCGCCTACGAGTACTTCCAGGCGACCGGCCGCCGGGTGTCCATCGAGTACGCGCTCATGAAGGACATCAACGACCAGGCGTGGCGCGCGGACCTGCTCGGCACGGAGCTCAACCGGCGCGGCCGGGGCTGGGTGCACTGCAACCCCATCCCGCTGAACCCGACCCCCGGGTCGAAGTGGACGGCCAGCGATCCCGCGGTCGAGCGGGAGTTCGTGGCACGCTTGCGCGCACACGGGATCCCCACGACGGTCCGGGACACCCGCGGCAGCGACATCGACGGGGCGTGCGGCCAGCTGGCGGCGGAGGAGGACGAGGCATGAGCGCGAACGGCGCCATGTTCCGGCGGGTGACGGGCGTGCGGACGGGGTACCACCCCGAGGAGGTCGACGACTTCTTCACGCACGCGCGCACGGTCTACGAGCAGGGGCCGGCCGGGGCGCTGTCCAGCAAGGACGTGCGCACCGTCGCCTTCGACCTCGTGCGGCGGGGCTACTCGACCACCGCCGTCGACGCCGCGCTCGACCGGCTGGAGGCGGCGTTCGTCGCCCGCGCCCGCGCTGACTTCATCGCGGAGCGCGGCCGCCAGGCGTGGCTGGACCAGCTCGCCGAGCAGGCCCGGTCGCTCTACGGCCGGCTCACGCGCCCCGACGGCGAGCGGTTCGCCCCGCCGAAGGGCCGCCAGCCCGGGTACGCCGCCGCCGACGTCGACGCCCTGTGCCACCGGCTGGTCGACTACTTCGACAAGAACGTCCCGCTCGCCGCGCAGGACGTGCGCTCGGCCGTGTTCGGGCGGGCCAAGGGGTCGCGCGCGTACGCCGAGGGCCCGGTCGACGCGTTCCTCGAGCGTGCCGTGGACGTGCTGCTCGCCGCCGAGTGACCTCCCCTCGGGCAGGATGGGGCGGATGAACCCCCGCTCCGTCGTCCTGCTCGGCTCCACCGGATCGATCGGCACCCAGGCCGTCGACGTCATCACGCGCAACCCCGGGCGGTTCCGCGTCACCGGCCTCAGCGCGGGCGGTGCGGACCCGGCGGCGCTCGCGCGGCAGGCCGTCGCCCTCGGGGCGCAGACGGTCGCCGTCGCCGACCCGGACGCCGCCGGGACGGTGTTCGCCGAGCTCGTCCGCGCGTCCGCCGACGCCGGCCTGCGGCAGATGGGCGTGGAGGTGCTCACCGGCCCGGACGCCGCCACGCAGCTCGCCGCCCGGGGAGCCGACGTCGTCCTCAACGGGATCACCGGCTCGGTCGGCCTGGGCCCCACGCTCGCCGCGCTGGGTGCCGGCAGCACCCTGGCCCTGGCGAACAAGGAGTCCCTGGTCGCCGGCGGGCCGCTGGTCCGCGCGGCGGTGCAGCGCCCCGGCCAGGTCGTGCCGGTCGACTCCGAGCACTCCGCGATCGCCCAGTGCCTGCGCGGAGGCGCGCGGGGCGAGGTCCGGCGGCTGGTGCTCACCGCCTCCGGCGGGCCGTTCCGGGGCCGGACCCGCGCCGAGCTGGCGGACGTGACGCCCGAGCAGGCCCTCGCGCACCCGACGTGGGCGATGGGGCCGGTCGTGACGATCAACTCCGCGACGCTGGTCAACAAGGGCCTGGAGCTCATCGAGGCGCACCTGCTGTTCGACGTGCCGGTCGCGGACATCCAGGTGGTCGTGCACCCGCAGTCCGTCGTGCACTCGATGGTCGAGTTCGCGGACGGCTCGACGATCGCGCAGGCGTCCCCGCCGGACATGCGGCTGCCGATCGCGCTGGGGCTGTCGTGGCCGGACCGCGTGCCGGACGCCGCGGCCCCCTGCGACTGGACCCGGGCGGGGTCGTGGACGTTCGAGCCGCTCGACGAGGACACGTTCGGCGCCGTGGCGCTGGCCCGGGCGGCGGTCGCGGCGTCGCCGACGCACCCGGCGGTGTACAACGCGGCGAACGAGGAGGCCGTCGCGGCGTTCCTCGCGGGGCGGATCGGGTTCCTCGACGTCGTGGCCACCGTGGAGGAGGTGCTCGCGGAGCACGCCGGCGGCCCTGTCGGGGAGGTCGCGGACGTGCACGCGGCCGAGGAGTGGGCGCGGGCCCGCGCGGGCGAGCGGATCGCCGCGCGCTGACCCTGACGTCACCCTCCCGCGGAGGGCGGCGCGGTCAGTGCCCGAGCAGCGGGGCGAGCGCGGCCGCCACCCGGCTGGCGCGGCCGGTCAGGCGCTCCTCCCGGTCCGCCAGGGCCGCGGCGCGCAGGCCCGCGGTGATCCCGGCCCAGCGCAGCGGCTCGGGCTCCCACCGCGGCGAGCGGTGCCCGACCCAGGGCAGCCGGGTCAGCGCCGAGTCGGTGCCCGTGAGCAGGTCCGCGAGGGTGCGGCCCGCGAGGTTGGAGGCGCCGACGCCGTCCCCGACGTAGCCGCCGGCCCACGCGATGCCGTCCTCGTCGAGCCCCACGGACGCCTGCCAGTCGCGGGGGACGCCGAGCGGACCGCCCCAGGCGTGCGTGATCTCGGCGTGCCGGACCGCGGGGAACAGGTCCACGAGCGTCCGGCGGAGCGCCCGGGTGACGCGCGGGTCCTGGTCGAAGGCCGGCTCGATCGCGGAGCCGCGGTGGTACGGGGCGCCGCGGCCCCCGAACGCCAGGCGGTCGTCCGCGGTGCGCTGCCCGTAGACCACCAGGTGCCGCCCGTCGGTGAACGTCTGGCCGCGGTCGAGCCCGATCGCGTCCCACACCGACGCCGGCAGCGGCTCCGTGGCGATCATGAGCGAGTACACCGGGGCGAGGTCCCGGTGGTGCCCCGGCAGCGCGGCCGTCCACGCCTCGACGGCACGCACGACGTGCCGCGCGCGCACGGTGCCGTGGTCGGTGACGACCGCGCGCGGGGAGATCCGCAGGGCCCGGGTGCCCTCGACCAGGCGCACGCCCCGGGCGGTGACCACGTCGGCCAGCCCGCGCACGAGGCGGGCGGGTTGGATCCGGGCGCAGTCGGGCGTCCAGGTCCCGCCGAGCACCCCGTCGGCCCGGACGTGGGTCGCGACCTCGTCCGGGGTGAGGAGGTCCAGCTCGTCGCCCCACCGGCCGGCGGCCTCGGCCTCGGCCGACAGCCGGGCCAGCTGCGCGGGGGTGCGCGCCAGCGTGACGGTGCCGCCGTAGGCGAAGTCGCAGGCGATCTCCTCCGCCGCGGCGACCCCGCCGACCTCGACGACGGTGTCGCGCATGGCGGCGCGCATCGACCGCGCCGCCTCCGCGCCGTGCCGGCGGGCGAGGGCCTCCGCGGACGTGGGCAGCAGCGCGGAGCACCACCCGCCGTTGCGGCCGCTGGCGCCGTAGCCGGCGACCGCCTGCTCCACGACCAGCACGTCGAGCGCCGGGTCGGCCTCGAGCAGGTAGTAGGCGGTCCACAGCCCGGTGAGGCCGGCGCCGACCACGACGACGTCCGCGGTGGTGTCGCCGTCGAGCGGCTCGCGGGGCTCGACCGGCGCCTCGGCGGCGACCTGGTCGAACCAGAGCGAGACGCCGGACAGGTCCCGGCCCGCCGTCCACGCCACCGCCGGCGGGGGGTCCTGCTCCGGCGCGGTCACAGCCGCGTCCACGCCTCGCTGAGCACGCCCCGCAGGATCTGCTCGATCTCGGCGAACTCCGCGGGACCGCAGGTCAGCGGGGGCGACAGCTGGATCACGGGGTCCCCGCGGTCGTCGGCGCGGCAGTACAGGCCGGCGTCGAACAGGGCGGGGGACAGGAAGTCGCGCAGCAGGTGCTCGGACTCGGCGTCGTCGAAGGTCTCCCGGGTCGCCTTGTCCTTGACGAGCTCGATGCCGTAGAAGTACCCGGCCCCCCGCACGTCGCCGACGATCGGGAGGTCCAGGAGCTGCTCGAGCGTCGACCGGAACACCGGCGCGTTCTCGTGCACCCGCTGGGTCAGCCCCTCGCGCTCGAAGATGTCGAGGTTCGCCATCGCGACCGCGGCCGACACGGGGTGCCCGCCGAACGTGTAGCCGTGGTAGAAGGTCGTGTCGCCGGTGCGGAACGGCTCGTAGACCCGGTCGGAGACGATCGTCGCGCCGATCGGCGAGTAGCCCGACGTCAGCCCCTTGGCGCACGTGATCATGTCCGGCACGTACCCGAGGTCGGTGCAGGCGAAGATCTCGCCGATCCGGCCGAACGCGCAGATCACCTCGTCGGAGACCAGCAGCACGTCGTACCGGTCGCAGATCTCGCGGACCCGCTGGAAGTACCCGGGCGGGGGCGGGAAGCAGCCGCCGGCGTTCTGCACCGGCTCGAGGAACACGGCCGCGACGGTCTCCGGCCCCTCGAACTCGATCGCCTCCGCGATCCGGTCGGCCGCCCAGCGCCCGAAGGCCTCCGGGTCGTCGCGCAGGTCCTCCGACGCCCGGTAGATGTTGGTGTTCGGGACGCGCGTGGTCGACGGCACGAGCGGTTCGAACGGCGCCTTGAGGCTGGGGATGCCCGTGATGGACAGCGCCCCCTGGGTGGTGCCGTGGTACGCGACGGCCCGGGAGATCACCTTGTGCTTGCCGGGCCTGCCCACGAGCTTCCAGTACTGCTTGGCGAGCTTCCAGGCCGTCTCGACGGCCTCGCCCCCGCCGGTGGTGAAGAAGACGCGGTTGAGGTCGCCCGGGGCGTACCCGGCGAGCCGCTCGGCGAGGTCGATGGCCTGCGGGTGCGCGTACGACCACAGCGGGAAGAACGCGAGCTCGCTCGCCTGCTGCCGGGCGCGCTCGGCGAGCTCGGCGCGGCCGTGGCCCGCCTGGACCACGAACAGCCCGGCGAGCCCGTCGAGGTACCGGCGGCCGCGGTCGTCCCAGATGTGGTGGCCCTCGCCGCGCACGATGGTCGGCACCCGCTCCTCCCAGGCGCTCTGGCGGGTGAAGTGCCCCCACAGGTGGTCGCGGGCGGCGGCGTGCCGGTCGGTGCCGCGGGGGGTGAGGGAGGTGACGGTCTCGGTCATCGGGTTCCCCAGTCGTATTGCTGCTTGCGCAGCTTGAGGTAGACGAAGGTCTCGGTCGCGCGCACGCCGGGCAGCGTGCGGATGCTGTCGTTGAGCACCGCCAGGAGGTGGTCGTCCCCGGTGCAGACGACCTCGACCATGACGTCGAAGCCCCCCGCGGTGATGACGACGTAGTCGACCTCCGGGAGGTCGGCCAGGGCGTCCGCGAGCTGCTCGAGGTCGCCCGACGCCTTGATGCCGATCATCGCCTGCCGCGCGAAGCCGACCTGCACGGGGTCGGTCACGGCGACGATCTGCATGACGCCCGCGTCGGTGAGCCGCTGCACGCGCTGGCGCACCGCGGCCTCCGACAGCCCCACGGCCCGGGCGATCGTGGCGTAGGGGCGCCGGCCGTCCTCCTGCAGCTGCTCGATGATCGCCTTGGACAGGTCGTCGAGCGCCACGGGGGGTACGGGCCCGGCGGGGCCGTACCC